>DAOUTT010000198.1 GCA_030668545.1 Anaerolineales bacterium
GGAGCGTAAACGCGGCAAGCTTGAGGAATTGAATAGTCTGATCGCTGGCGGTGTAGACACCGGGGCAGTTGAAATCGTGCAAGTGGGCGACCCGCACCGAATTGTGAATGTGCGCTTTGTGATCACCTTAGACAGCGACACACAACTACCGCGCGACGCAGCACGCAGGATGGTGGAGACACTGGCACATCCACTCAACACCGCGGTTCTGACCACGCAGGGCGAGGTCACGGATGGGACCTACACAATCATTCAACCCAGAGTGAGCACATCGCTGCCCAGCGCGACTCAGACGCCCTTCAGCCGTCTCTTCACCGACCCCGTTGGTATCGACCCGTACACTAGGGCAGTGTCGGATGCCTATATGGATCTGTCTGGCGAGGCCTCCTACCACGGGAAGGGAATCTACGATCCGCGCGTCTTCGACAAGCTGCTGCGCGGCCGTTTTCCTGAGCAATGGCTCCTCAGTCACGATCTGATCGAGGGCGCTCATGTCGGTGTGGGGTTGGTAAGTGATATTGAATTATTTGATGAATTTCCACCGGATTACTTAACCTTCACGCGCCGGCAGCACCGCTGGATTCGAGGCGATTGGCAAATCGCCGATTGGATACTGCCGCGCGTGCCCTCGACCGATGGCGGCCGGGTTCCCAACCCGCTTTCTCCCCTGAACCGATGGAAGATCTTCGACAACTTACGGCGCAGCATGGTCCCTGTGTTCAGCGTTGCGTTGATGGTTCTATCATGGTTGATCTCCCCCACGATGGGCAGCGTCTCGACGATCTTGGTGGGGGTGGGGCTTTTGTTCCAACCGTTGGCGCAGCCGCTGACTTGGGCGACTAGTCGCTGGGGTTTACGCTCGTTCTCGCCACGGCAAATTGCACATGATATCCGACGCTCTTTTGTGGATGCCGCACTTCTTCCCCACCAGGCTGGGTTGACGCTGGACGCAGTTATCCGCGTCATGTATCGCCGATCCGTCACCCATCGAGGTTTGCTGCAGTGGACAACGGCGCAGATGACTCAATGGCGATCCAGCAAACTGCTGCCTCTATTCCTGATCCATATGGGCTTAGTCAGTCTGTTCTCGTTAGTGGTGGGGTTATCGCTATACAAGCTCTCGCCTGACAGTCTACTTGTTGCCAGCCCGTTTCTTTTACTTTGGTTCCTCACCCCGATCATCGGCTGGGGCATGAACACTAAACCTGTTACCCGCTCACAGAAACAGAAATTACCCGAGAGAGATTTGCGGTTGCTGCGCCGCATAGCGCGCCGTACTTGGCGCTATTTCGATGATTTCGTGGGAGAGGAAACATCCTGGCTGCCGCCTGATAATTACCAGGTCTCGCATCAAGACCAGCTGGCGATGCGGACCAGCCCGACCAACATTGGACTGTGGTTATTAACCGCAGTGAGCGCGCATGATTTCGGATATCTCACGCCCGACCAGGTGATCGATCGCCTTGGCAACACCCTCACCACGCTCGGCAAACTTGAGAGGTACGAGGGCCATCTCCTGAATTGGTATGATCTTAAGACCCTCGCTCCGTTGGAACCCAGATACGTGTCCGCGGTTGACAGTGGAAATCTCCTGAGTTGTCTATGGACCTTGGAGCAAGGGATCTGGGAGATGCTGGATCGTCCGCTCCTGCACGCCGGATTTACCGAAGGCCTTCTGGATACGGTCGAGATCCTGGAGAGCGAGCTGAAGGCAGAGCAGCCTGGCATTAAATTCCCAGAGCTGGAGCGGATGATGGTTCTGCTGCATAAAGCACCGGCGCGTTTGGTGGATCGTTTACATTTGGTGCGCGACGTGCGTTCCGATGCGCTGGAACTTGCCGATCACCTGCGCGAGCATGCCGGTTTTGAGACCGGCGCAGCCTATTGGGCGCGGCAGGTCGAGAGGATGTGTTCGGCGGGTCTCGATCTGATCCACCGATACCTGCATTGGGTAGAGATCCTCGATGAGCAGCAGGTATGGGTTGAGTCGCTGGGGGACGATGTCAGGAAGGAGATTTTCTCCGCCCTGCAAGAAGCCCCCTCTCTCAGGGTTCTCGCCTCCGGTGATTCCGATGTCGAGCGGGCCATCGCCTTCCTCACCCGAGCTCAGGAAGAAGGGTCACAGGATGTTGAAGGATGGCTCAAACGCCTGGTCGAATCATACTCGGATGCGAAGCGGTCTGCGGGCGAATTGTGTGCACAGGTGGAGGCGATCAGTGAACAGACCCGCAAGCTATCTAGAGAGATCAACATGCGTTTTCTTTACGATCCAGAGCGCAGACTCTTCTCGATCGGCTATAACCTCTCCAAGGGTAGGCTGGATAGCTCGTTCTACGATCTCTTAGCGAGCGAAGCCCGCCTGGGCAGTTTCGTCGCCATCGCCCGCGGTGATGTCCCCAATGAGCACTGGCTCTCTATGCATCGCCCTTATGGCACGATCAGCGGCAAGATGGCGCTCTTGAGTTGGACGGGTACGATGTTTGAGTATCTGATGCCGCTACTCTTCCAACGCACTTTCTCCAATTCTTTACTCGACGCGGCGGCGAAGGAAGCCGTGATGGTACAGATCGATTACGGCAGGAAGCGAAAGGTGCCGTGGGGAATCTCGGAATCGGCTTATGGAGATCTGGACCTGAATAAAACGTATCAATATCGGGCTTTCGGCGTCCCCGGTTTGGGTTTGAAGCGTGGGCTGGAGGAGGATCTCGTTATTGCCCCCTATGCCACGCTGTTGGCGCTAAGTGTCTCGCCTGAAGAAGCCGTCTCCAATCTGCGCAGACTCGCCGTGGATGGTCTGATGGCCGAATATGGCTACTACGAATCCATAGACTTCAGCCGCCAACGTGTACGCGAAGGTGAGCGCGGGGTGATCATCAGGGCATATATGGCCCATCATCAGGGAATGAGTTTTCTTGCGCTTTCCAACCTGCTCCACGAAGGATCGATTCAACGCTGGTTCCATGCCGATCCACGCGTTAGAGCGGCGGAGCCCTTGCTGTATGAGCGCATCCCTGTTTCGCCGCCTATCCATCACATCTCTACACGTGAAGGACCTCCTTCGCGGGTATCAGTTTCCGAGATCGCACCTTCCGTCAGTAAATTCAATACACCCCACCCGGCAATGCCAAAAGTGGAGCTGCTATCCAACGGCAGTTATTCATTGATGGTGACGAATGCTGGCGGTGGTTACAGCCGATGGGGCGATTCTGACCTGACGAGATGGCGGGCGGATACGACGCGCGATTCTTGGGGGACATATTGCTACTTTAAGGACTTGGATAGCAACAAAGTTTGGTCCAACACCTATCATCCTGTGGATGAAGATTCCGAATCGTATCAAGTGCGTTTCTCTGTCGACCGGGCGGTATTCAGCCGTTCGGGTAATGGGATCGATACCGAGACGGAGATCGTCGTCTCTCCGGAGGACGATGTTGAGATCCGCCGTGTTACGCTTATCAACCGCACTACACGTACGCACCAAATCGAGGTTACAAGCTATATCGAACTCGCCATGGCTCCGCACGCCGCCGACCGCCAACACCCGGCATTCAGCAAATTGTTCATCCAGACCGAAGCTGTCGCGGCTCAGCGTACACTGGTTGCATCGCGCAGAGCGCGCGATGAGGACGATCCACCCATTTACGTCGCCCATCGCCTGACCTTCGAGCGCGATGCCGAAGCAAGTATGCAGTATGAAACCGATCGGGAAATCTTCATTGGGCGGGGGCGTTCCAAGGTCCATCCTCAGGCGATGGGACGTACTTTGACCAACAGCGCCGGCTACGTCTTGGACCCCATTCTGAGCTTGCGCCGGCGGGTGATATTGCGGCCGGGTCAGACTATTCAGTTCTCACTGATCTTGGGAGCAGCGGAGTCGCGCGATGACGTTCTGGCGCTTATGGAGAAATATGGGGAACCAACCGCGGTCTCGCGGGCGATGGAATTAGCTTGGGTCTATGCTCAGCTTGAATTGAGGCTGCTGCGGATCCACCCCGATGATGCGCGTCGTTTCCAGCGGCTGGCGGCGCATATGCTCTACAACAATGCCCAATTACGACCGCCGCTCGAACGCATCCAAGGCAACCAAAAGGGCCAATCTTCGTTATGGCCGTATGGCATCTCCGGCGATCTGCCTATAGCAGTTGTGAGCATCGGGGAGGTGCAGGACATTAGCCTTGTACGCCAGATGCTCCAAGCGCATACCTACCTGCGTCAGCATGGCCTGGTGGTCGACCTCGTTATCTTGAATGAGGAGTCGAGTTCTTACGAGCAGCCGCTCAACGAGCAGATCGAGCGGTTGATCCAGGCTAATTCGATGTATACAGGCGTTGATCAACCCGGGGGTGTGTTCCTGCGCAGCGCCGACCAGATCCCCGAGGAGGATTTGAAACTCATTCTTGCCACTGCCCATGTTTCCCTGGTTGCTGCTCGCGGCCCTCTCCCACAGCAATTAGGGACGCCCTCTGAGAGCGTTGAACTTCCAGAGGAGATGCGCACGAAGCGGGTGACGGAGGAACCATCCGCACGGCTTTCCTTTATGGAGCTTCCTTACTTCAATGGCCTTGGAGGCTTCACGCAGGATGGTGGCGAATACGTGATTTATTTGGGTCCGCAAACGAATACACCCATGCCCTGGGTTAACGTCATCGCCAATCAGCATTTCGGCACGATGGTCAGCGAATCCGGTGTGGGTTTTACCTGGTATGGCAACAGCCAGCGGAATCGTCTCACCGAGTGGTCCAATGACCCAGTTCTGGATCCCGCCTCGGATGCGATCTACATACGCGATGATGAGAGCGGCAAGTTTTGGAATCCCACAGCGTTACCGATTCGGGAAAGACCGGCCTATCGGGCCAGACACGGCGCCGGCTACAGCGTTTTCGAGCATAA
>DAOUTT010000267.1 GCA_030668545.1 Anaerolineales bacterium
TAACAGGTGTTTTCGCGCTCGCCTGCATTTTGACCTGGTCAACCTCGAGGCCGCGAATGTCCGTCCGCCGCCATGCCTCATCGCTCGTCGAAGGCATCGGGAGAGATTCAAAATTCTCCCATGCTGCCATCCGCTGTGCTTTGAGCGCATCTGACTCGCCAAGAGCTTGAGAGATGCTCTCGACATCTTCACGTGTGAAGCTGAATTCCGGCGCTTCCTGCTTTCGTACTACACGTTTTCGCCGGCTAACAGTTCGGGAACTCATGCTCTGTACAACCTCAACATAATATCTGTGATTTGGATGACGCGGGCCAGAGACCGCACTTACCCAATCGAGCCTTCCATTTGAAGCTGAATCAGACGGTTCATCTCCACGGCATATTCCATTGGTAGCTCTTTAACCAGTGGTTCGATGAAACCAGAGACAACCATTGTGATCGCTTCTTCCTCGCTCAATCCACGGCTCATTAAATAGTAAAGCTGCTGCTCCCCGACTTTGCTCACCGAGGCTTCATGACCGATGCTAACGTCATTCTCGTCAATCTCGATATAGGGGTAAGTGTCCGAGCGCGATTGCGGATCCAGGAGTAGGGCGTCACAAACGACGTTCGATTTCGATCCAACCGCGCCATCATGAACTTTCAATAAACCACGATAGGATGACCGACCACTGCCCTGGCTTATCGACTTCGCTGTAATCTTACTGGTCGTATGTGGTGCGACATGGATCATCTTGCCACCTGTATCCTGGTGCTGCCCATCTGTGGCAAAAGCCATGGAAAGGATCCCGCCGCGTGCGCCCTTCCCCATTAAGTAGCAGGATGGGTATTTCATCGTAAGCTTGCTGCCGATGTTGGCATCCACCCAGTCATGGGATGCATCTTCAAAAACCATCGCCCGCTGGGTGACCAGGTTGTAAACATTGTTCGACCAATTCTGAATCGTGGTGTAGCGGCTGCGAGCGCCGCGTTTGACGATGATCTCGATCACACCGCTGTGCAAGGAATCCGTCGAGTAAGTCGGTGCCGTACAGCCCTCCACGTAATGAACCTCCGCACCTTCATCGACGATGATCATCGTGCGTTCAAATTGACCGATGTTGGCGACATTCAGGCGGAAATATGCTTGAAGCGGGAGCTCCACTTTCACCCCGGGCGGGACATAGACAAAAGACCCTCCCGACCACACCGCGCTGTTCAGCGCGGCGAGCTTATTATCGGTATAGGGGATGACCGTTCCAAAATATTCGCGGAATAGATCTGGGTGCTGTCGTAGGCCTTCTTCTATGCTGAGGAATATTACACCTTGTTCCTCGAGGTGCTCCAAGATGCTGTGATAAACCATTTCCGATTCGTACTGCGCACCGACTCCAGAGAGAAACTTTTGCTCCGCCTCTGGGATGCCCAGCTTATCGAAGGTCTCCTTGATCGAATCAGGAACATCATCCCAGGATTGCCCTTCCTTCTCCGCCGGTTTGACGTAGTAATAAATGTCATCCAGGTCAAGACCACCGATATCGCCGCCCCAATTGGGCATCGGGCGTTCTAAGAAATGCTCAAACGCCTTCAAACGGTACTCGAGCATCCACTTCGGTTCGCCTTTTATTGCCGATATTTGCTCCACAACATCTCGGTCCAAACCTTTGCGGGTTTTAAAGACCGAAACATCGGGATCGCTAAACCCGTACTTATATTGGTCGATATCCTGGAGATTCTTGATATCCCCTGATGAAGCCATACCGCCGAAGCCTCCCTACCCCTGTACCTTTCCATTATGCTTTTCACGGACCCAGTCGTAGCCTTGCTCCTCCAGGTGCTGCGCCAGATCTGCCCCGCCAGATTCAACGATCTGACCATCGAGCATAATGTGCACTTTGTCAGGTTTGATGTAATTTAGAATTCGTTGATAGTGAGTAATAATCAGGACGCCCAGGTCGGGTCCAGAGAGTGTATTCACGCCATTGGCTACAATCCGCAGAGCGTCGATGTCGAGGCCAGAATCCGTCTCATCAAGAATTGCGATCGAGGGTTCCAGCGTTGCTAGCTGCAAAATCTCGGCGCGCTTCTTCTCGCCGCCAGAAAATCCGTCATTCAGGTAGCGACCCGCGAACTCATGCGCCATCTCGAGTAAGTCCATCTTCTCTTTCAGCAGCTTTCGGAATTCGGGGATCGAGATCCCTTTATACTCTGGGTCTCGGGCTTTCCGGTGAGCGTTAATCGCCTGACGCAGGAAATTGGCGACGGAAACCCCTGGTATTGCGATTGGATATTGGAAGGCGAGGAACAATCCCATTCGCGCCCGCTCATCTGTAGCCATCTCTATCAGGTCCTCGCCCTTGAAGAGAATCTGACCCTTTGTCACCTCATGTGCCGGGTGACCCAACAACACGTTCGCCAACGTCGATTTTCCCGTTCCATTGGGTCCCATCAAAGCATGGGTCTCCCCCTCACGGACAATAAGGTTCACGCCCTTTAGGATCTTCTGTCCATCGATGGAAGTATGCAGGTCTTTTACTTCCAAAATATCCGTCATAAGACACCCTCCGGCCTCTTTACCATGACCTCTACAGCGCTCAGAATACCGCGAGATTATAGCACGCACCCTTCCTTGATGTCAATATTTGTGAGAAATATCTATTATATTCACGCCATTAATCACGCGGATTCACGTACGCCAACTGAATATATATCATAAATATCTGAATTATTGACATCCACTGACAGAGCGTGCTATACTGCAGAAAATGGCCTCTCAAACGCGCGAACTGATTCTGCAGACTCTACGTGCCCGCAGCAGCTGCACAGTGAAGGAACTGGCTGAAGCGGCGGGCATATCTCCTGTTTCCGTGCGCCACCACCTGGGAAAACTGCAAGTAGACGGTCTGTTGTGCATAGAGGAAGTGAAGCATGGTGTTGGTCGACCACACCAGTTGTTCTCTTTGACAGAAGAGGCGCACGAACTCTTCCCTACCCGCTATCTCCGTCTTACCAATCGGCTGCTCGACCAGATGAAGGAATCGTTGCCCATCATTTACTACGAAGGTGTGCTTTCGAACATCGCCGATTCGATGGCAGATGACTATGCCAGCCAACTCGATGGGCTTCCTTTAGCACAGCGCCTCGTCCGTCTCATTGAACTTCTATCCGAAGAGGGCTTCACTGCGGAGTCCGAAAGGCGCGGGGACATCGTCGTGATCCGCGCATTTAGCTGCCCCTATTTAGCAATTGGCCAGAAACACCCCGAGGTCTGCATGATCGACCAGACCTTCATTGCCAAGGCGTTATCTTTACCGGTCGAGCAAGTACAAAGCATGCTGGAGGGTGATGCACACTGTGCCTTCTCTGTCCAGTTAACGAGCGAAAAAGAACATGAGTGAAGAAACAACCCCGACGACAATATGGGCCGCTGATTCAACCCACCCGGAAGAAGCTAAAACGCTTCGAGATCGGCTGCGCGAAGTGATGGACCCTGAGCTCGGACTTAATGTTATCGAATTGGGCCTGATACGAGATGTGTCGATCGATGACGAGAGCGTCCAACTTAAAATGATCCTAACGACACCCTTCTGCCCCTACGCACCCGCATTGATCGAAATGACGCGCAGTAAAGCCATCGAAGCGATGGGCATCGAGGCGATGGTCGAGCTCGGCATGGAAATGTGGGAACCATCGATGATGGAGGATGGAACCGGCGGCGATTGGGTGCTGTTCTAAGGGCAAGGGCTGGACAATATCGCCTCCAAATGTCATTGCGAGCCCATTCGGCTTCGCTCAGGCTAAACTCCGCGAAGCAA
>DAOUTT010000090.1 GCA_030668545.1 Anaerolineales bacterium
ATCACTTTGATCGCCTCCGAGCGCACATGTGTTGCCATGGTGCCAGCGCTGAAAACTTGGAAATCAGTGTCGCCGAGCCAGCGCAGCAGACCTTCAGCCATCTGCGACCGAGCGGAGTTGTGCGTGCAGAGAAACAGGATGAGAATCATCCCTGACGTTTCATCGCTTGGAATCTCGTTTATGAGCCGATTAACACGATCGTCACTAGAGATTGGAATGGAAGTCCCTTAGCCACGCTTGAGTCGATCCGCATAGTGCTTGCGAAATTTGGTGACCTTCGGGTTGATTACAGCCTGACAGTAGCCCTGGTTGGGGTTATTGCGAAAGTAATTCTGGTGGTACGCCTCCGCCGCGTAAAACACCGAGAATGGGGTGACTTCGGTCACGATGGGTTCTTCCCAGATACCATCGTCTTCGATCTGTCGAATAATATCTTCTGCGGTTTGCCTTTGCTCTTCATTGTGATAGAAAATCGCGGATCGATACTGCGATCCGATATCTGCGCCCTGTCGATTCAGAGTAGTGGGGTCATGAACGCTGAAGAATACATCCAAGAGCGCACCGAAGGAGAGGAGATCGGGATCAAATGTGATTTGAACGACTTCGGCGTGACCTGTCGTCCCGGAGCAGACATCCTGGTAGGAAGGGTCGGCGACAGCTCCGCCAGCGTACCCAACATCGACAGCTTCAACGCCGATTAGTTCATCGAAGATGGGATCCAGGCACCAGAAACAGCCTCCTCCGAGCGTGGCGATTTCTAGCACCTTCGGTGATCGTTGGTCGTTTTCTTTGTTTTTAATCATCATAACATTCACTTATCCTGTGTTCTCTCTACTAACAACGATTAAGGTATACGGGCATAGAAGACATTCTAACTACAGGATATTAAAGGTGTGTTAAGGTGGTTAGCATTATTGGTTAGTGAGTTACCGGGGAGGTCGGTTGATTGCCCGAGCGTTATTTCGCGGGCAGGGTCATCGTGAACTGGATCCCCCGTTGAATCCAGGAATGTAGGGCACTCTCCACGCTGAGCCCCTGAGAATCGACGACCACCCAGCCTCTCATTGGCCGGCCGGTCATATCGAAGACTCGAGTGTGCTGTTCTTCAAGTGCGGATTCGTAGGCATCAGGTCCAACGCGTACGATCAAGCTATCGTCGATAACGCCGCAGGCCATGTTGCCATGCAGCATGAAGCCGATCCCACCGAACATCTCTTTTGCTACCCAACCCGTTTTACCCACGATCGTCTTCCGCACTCGCTCTGCCAGGGCATGGTCGTATGCCACTGTTCCCTCCTCACTGGGTATAGATCGTTTCCAGAGAAGGAATTATAGATTAAAACCCTTGAGCGGCGTCCTTGTATATCATGCGGTAAGCGAACCTATGTGACAAATATCACAATTAAAAAGGACAACATACTCTGCAAATCCAGCGCCGTTCGCGGTTTAATGTTGGATATATACTCTTATGCGCATATCCGGATAAAAGAATATGACCAACCAAACATCATCTTTGAGCGAGGAGCTCTCACACCTGCACGCAGATTTCTGCTACGCATTGGCGGATCAACGGCGGCTTTTGTTGATTTATGCCCTTGCGGAAAAATCGCGGACTGGGAAAGAGCTAACGGAGGAGCTGGGGGTCAGCCAGCCTTCAATATCGCGCCACTTGAAGATTTTGCGTGAACGAGGTTTGGTTCAAGGCAAAAGAGATGGAGCGTCGATGATATATCGATTGGCTGATCACCGGCTGATCGAAGCCCTGGATATCCTGCGGCAAGTAATGCGAGATCAAATGCAGCACCGCGCAGACATCACCCGTTCCGCCGATGTTGGGGAATAAACCCGGTCGCTGTTTGTCCGTTTATTCGCAGCGGATGAAATTTCAGGAATGTGCTGGCAACGAGGTCCTCGGCATCCTGGACTCTACTAACTCGGTAATTGATGTATGCGTAAATCCCAGGAAAGTAGAGCGCATATAGCTCCTTAAAGGCTGATAGATCGTGATGGGCGTTTTCCAGGAGTTTCTTTTCGCTCTCATGATTCGTTTGGATAGTCAAGGCAACTCCACTTCCATCGGCGAAAAATTATTCCTCATAGATTAAACCGTAAAGTGTTGAAAATTACTGCACTATTCGGTCAGGATTGAAGGTGAAGTTAAGAATAAGCCTATAAAGACTTGACTGTTGACTTGAGTTATTAGTCAGGGAGTGGATGTATGTCATCAGCAAGAATCTCATACCAGAAACGTGGCTTTCAAATCGCTCAGTTTGAGGGGTGGGTTGTTCGTAGATCCAGCATACGAGGCAGCGACTAGCGGTTCATGCTACTGAAAAGCGCAACTATTTAGGAAGATCCTCAAATGGAACACCGTTTCCTAGTCTTAGATTGGCTCGAGCTTCTTCAATTCGACGTAAAAATCGAGGATCATGTTCTAGCCGATACTCAAACCAATCATCTTCATCCTTAAACCCTATCAACACTCCAGCTGGTTTTCCATGTCGCGTGATGACAATTTCCTCGTTATTAGCTAATCGGAGATACTTTGATAATTGGTCCTTTACTTCAGATAGTGGTACACGCTTCATTATTGCTCTCCTGCATCATCCAACCATTCAGCAGCCCTTGATTTTGAAACAACTGCAAGAACCTCGACAGTTTCTTTTTGAATATCATAAAAGACACGGATTTCTCCGACTCTGAGCCTGTATTGTGGTTGTTCCAAGTCTCTTAATCGCTTGATCCGACTCTTACTCACCTTTCCGGGCTCATGTCTTAAATGTTGTTCTATCGCCTCTGCTACCGTTGCACGCTCACGTGCAGAGAGTTTTTTAAAATCGTTAACTGCTTCACGTGAAAAGATGATATCGTAACGCATATGGCTATAATCCGGCTATATAATAGCCTTATTGTCATTGTGTGTCAATTGAGCTCAGATTTTGTGAGGACGAACCAAGGCCTGTTAACTGATCAACACAATACAACCCGTGAACCCGGGATTATTTGGCGCGCAGCTCGACCACGTCGCCGTCATGCAGGACGTAATCACGCCCAACCATTTGCCCGTCGAAGTCTGCGCTTCCCCAGACACGGGAAGTCTTGAGGTCACTGGCGATTTCCTGGTGGACTTGAGCGGCGAATTCCTCGATGGTGCCTCCTCGCCGCATGACAAAAGGTGAGTTGAGGTCAGGTTCCCTCCCCGGGGCTTGAGAGTAGACGCGGATGATCTCCAATAAGTCGAACACGGTCCATTTGAATTGCTCAACGTTGTGACCGGTCGTCGCTGAGATCGGGACGGTATGCCAGGGGTCCTCGAGAAGTTCAGTGAAGACCTTGTAGTCATCGCCCAGGTCTTCATCATCTACTTTGTTCACAAGGATCAGAAAAGGAAGGAATGTGTGGCGTAGATCTTGGGGGAAGCCATCCTGGCGGTGCAGAGGGATGATTCTGTGGCTTTCCAGAAAGGCGACCGTTTCCTCAAGTTGATCGAAGGGGGAAGCCTGGATATCAATGGTGAGGAGCACCAGATCGGCGCGACGGATCAAATCAATGAGGTCCGGCTCAACGAAATCGCGGTTGAGTGGGGGTGTATCTATCAATTGGACCTGGACGTTTTCGATCATCATCATGCCCGGGGTGGGATTCCAGGTTGAGAAGGGATATTCGGCCACCTCGGGTTGCGCGTTCGTCAGCGCGGCGACCAGCGAAGATTTGCCCGTGTTAGCTGGGCCAACGACGGCGGCTTGTCCCGCTCCTTCTGTTTTGATGCTAAAGGCAGAAACTTGACGGCTCCCGGCTTTCCCCTTTTGCATTGAATCTTTGAATTTGGAGAGTTTCCGGCGAAGGTCAGCGCGAAGATGGTCCGTCCCTTTGTGTTTCGGGATGGTGCCGAGCAGCTCTTCGAGCGTTTCGATCTTCTCTTCGATTGTGGTCGCGGCACGATAGCGCTTATCGACTGCGAAGTATTCTGGAGGGAGATTCGTTGGCATTGCTTCCTACCACCTGGAACGAATTTTGCGATCTCGGCTTCGCTTCTAGTACGATTTATATCATGGTTCCGGCAATAGGGACGACAGCTATGGCTCCGGGAGAAACTCGATGGTCCCAATCATTTGTTGTGCGAGCCCCAGGGAAGCGCCCCCGGTGCTGGTCGGAGATTGGGCGTAAATCCGAACGACGGTTTCATCGTGGACGACTGCCGCTAAATACCAGATTAATTCCTCGGTGCCTGATCCAACGGTTAACTGTGTGCGAACGGCGGTATCCGCGCCAGGGTAACCATTCATGTTCGCATTGGCAACAGGTCGGATCAGCGCTACCTCTGTGTAGGACTTTTCGAACTCATCCAGGATACCGTCAACTACGCTGCGCGGATCGTACGGATTAATATCGCGCGGCAGGTAGCCTGATGCGGCATTATCCACCTGGACCTCGATAAAAAGCTGGATCCCATCATCGCTAAAATCCAGATCACCGATGCGAATCACGCGACCGTAATCACGGATCTCCATATTGATGGGAGTATCGAAGGCGATTCCAGTATAGGTTGTTTCGTAGCGCTCCCAACCTTCAAAGTTGAAGTCAAGAGTGGGTATGGACGTTGAGGGACCACTCTCAGGTGTGGGCGTCTCAGCAATGAAGACGGTGAACGGCGAAGGGGTTGGAGGTGGCGTCTGTGTCGTCGTTGGAGCGAGAGTCGCTGTGTTAGCCGGCGGCAGGGTTGGGGCGGTGTATGCCGTAGCCTCGGCGGCTTGCGGGCGATCATTCTCTGGTGTGGAGTCCAATGGCGCGCTGCCCCCAAAGACCGAGCATCCGCTGATTGTGATGATTAGAAAGATTACGAGGCAATGAATATTCTTGTGCATGGGCAAAGTATCGCGGAAAGAAGAGGATGGGTCAAATCAAATAAACTGATTTGTGGAAAATAGGGGTAGAGTCGAAATAATGGATACACTAATTTCAGGCTCGAAATGGAGGAATGGTTTCTACAAGTCGTCAAGTTCACCAGGCGGGAATGATAAAAGATGCAGTGGGGCGGAGTGAGGAGTATAATCGCAGGCCGAACGATAAGAATCTGAATACGGAGAAAATATTGTGGATCCAAGAGTAGAACGCATGGCACGAGTACTGGTTGAATATTCTAACGAGATCCGACCAGGCGATCGAGTATTAATTGAGGCGGAACCAGCCGCAGAGCCGTTGGTGCGGGCCTGCTTCCAGGAAATTCTGAAAGCAGGTGGGCATCCGCATTTGTCCATCTCGCTCGCGGGTCAAGCGACGCTCACGGGTCTTGACGATATCTTTCTGCAGTATGCGAATGACGATCAACTCGACTATCCCGCCACATTCTATGACCTTGTGTATGAGAACTTCGAATCGCGCATACGCATTCACTCTTTGAGCAACACCAGGTTACTTACAGGAGTGGACAAAGCACGGCTTGCGCGTCGTGGGAAAGCGATACAGAGTGTTCTCGAGAACCAGTTTACCCGCGGTCAGACTCGTGAGTTTCGCTGGATGACAACGCTATTCCCCACACAGGCTTATGCCCAGGACGCAGAGATGAGCCTGGAGGAGTTCGAAAATTTCGTCTATCGAACCTGCCATGTCGATGACCCGGCGAGTGATCCGATCAAATACTGGCAAAGTGTTAAGGAAGAGCAAAGCACGATTGTTGAAGCGCTCAATGGACATGAGCAGATCGAGGTGCGCGGACCGAATTGTGATTTAAAGCTCTCGATCAAAGGTCGAAAATTCCTCAATGCCTGCGGTGACAACAACATGCCCGACGGGGAGGTTTTCACAGGCCCGGTTGAAGATTCGGTCGAAGGTCGTGTGCGCTTTTCCTATCCATCAGTTTTAGGTGGGAACGAGGTCGAGGGCGTCGAATTAGTCTTCAAAGAGGGTAAGGTTGTAGAAGCACACGCCGAAAAGAATCAACAATTTCTCGATAGTATGCTTGAGACTGACGAAGGCGCCAGGTACCTGGGTGAATTCGCCGTCGGATTGAATTACGGCGTGGACCGGATCACGAAGAACATTCTTTTCGATGAGAAGATCGGTGGGTCGATTCATATGGCGCTCGGTGCCGGTTATCCAGAGACAGGCAGCGTGAACAAGTCCGCAATCCACTGGGATATGATCACGGACATGCGAGATGGGGGCGAGATACTTGTCGATGGCGAGCTGTTCTATAAGGATGGCCGTTTCGTTTTCTAGTCTTCTCTTGAATGATTAGATTATGAGCAGAGAGTGAGTCGTAAGATGAAGAAAGTATTGATTCTGCTGATATTAACTTTGATTCTTGCCGGGTGTGGCGCGGGTGCGACGGAGACGGAACCACCTCCCCCGCCGACAAATCTATCTCAACCGACGAGAACACCTCCCCCTACGGCCACATCGATTGTGACGCCGACGGTCGAAGTAGATGTCGATGGAGCACGAAGCGGCGATCCGCTGGCGATGGAAGTCGGAGAGCTTTTCTCGACATCAGGCTCCTGCGCTGTCTGCCATACGAATCTAACCGACGACACCGGCGCTGACGTCTCGATCGATAGTTCTTGGCGGGCGACAATGATGGCGAATGCGGCGCGTGATCCGTACTGGCAGGCGTCAGTGCGCTCGGAGGTGATGGATCTTCCCGAACTATCCGAAGTGATACAGGATAAGTGCTCGACCTGCCACATGCCAATGGCACACACGACTGCGGCGAGCGTGGGGGAGACAGGTGTCATGTTCGGCGACGATGGTTTCCTTAATCCGGAGAACGACTTGTATGCCTTGGCGATGGACGGGGTCTCATGCAGCGTATGCCATCAGATTCGCGAGGAAGGACTGGGGACCGAGGCGACGTTCAGCGGTGGGTTCAACATCGACACTGAACTCAGATCCCCGGACAGGGTGATATTCGGACCCTTCAAGACTGCGGACAGCTTAGCGAGTATCATGCAATCCTCCTCCGGCTACCGGCCAATCCAGGGTTTACAATTATCTCGATCAGCCCTCTGTGCTAGCTGCCACACACTTTATACACCCTATGTTGATGCCTCAGGGGAAATAGCCGGCGAGTTCCCCGAACAGGTCCCCTTCTTTGAGTGGTACTACAGCGGCTATCGTCGCACCCAAACATGTCAGGACTGCCATATGCCCGAGGCGGATGGCGGCGCCAAGATCTCGTCGATGAGCTCCACCTTGCGGAGCCCCTTCGCGGTGCACAGCTTTGTCGGAGGAAATGCGTATATGCTGGGGGTTCTGGACGAGTTAGGCGACGAAATGGGCGTGACCGCCTCGAGCGAGAACTTTGACGCTGCGATCGAGCGCACTTTGAACCAACTTCAGAATAATTCCGCGACGGTGGAATTCGAGGATGTGAGCCTATCTGGAACACGCATCCTCGCCGATGTCGTTGTCAGCAACCTGGCCGGGCATAAGTTCCCCACCGGCTACCCTTCCCGGCGTGCATGGCTCCATTTCACCGTTCTGGATGGCAGCGGACAAACGGTTTTTGAATCGGGCGGCTTTAATGAGGATGGCTCGATTGTTGGCAACGACAACGACGCCGACCCTACACAATGGGAGCAGCATTATCTGGCGATCGTTGAGCCGAATCAGGTGCAGATCTACGAAACGATCTTGCAGGATAGCGAGGGGGATATCACGACCGCACTCCTGCATGCTGCGGGTTATCGCAAGGATAACCGCCTTCTCCCAGATGGCTTTGAGAAGAAGTCACCCTATGAGGACAT
>DAOUTT010000101.1 GCA_030668545.1 Anaerolineales bacterium
CCAGCCGTGCCCGCTTGGTGCGATGGATGTGGGTAGGCTGATCACCCAATACTTGGAATCCGAACTTCGTCCGACGATGCCCATGATCGTGCCGGCATCCACCTTTCCGTAGCTGCGGTAGCTGCTGCCCGGGCCGCTCAGTACGCTGAGCGTCTCAAGCGCTCTAGCCGCGGCGGCGTCAGAGCCCGGCGCGGTCGGACGTGCGTCCGGCGGGATGGGTGGGTAGTCCTTCTCTTCGTACACACGTACGCCTTCTACATCCTGGGTCTTAAGATAGACCTTATGGATCCAGCCCATGCCCTCTGGAGCGAAGTTTGTGGGGAGTCGAATCGCGTACCATTCCCCATCGCTGGTTACGCCCACTACCTCTACCATCGCGCCTGTGGATGTCAGGCCATAGCTCGGGTATACGATTCCCGGACCAGTGCGCACCGCGCCGCGTTCAAGCACAATTGCGGCCGGATCACCCTCTTGCGGCGGGACCACATACACGGTAAACGGCAGGAGCGGTGGTGAGATCACCGGCAGCTCCGCATCCTGCGGATCGAGCGTTGTATACGTCTTCGAAACCCAGCCGGTCTCGTAGTGCAGGTTATCCTCCGGCATCGGAACCACCCACCAGAAGCCATCCGGACTCGTACCGATCGCATCCCCTGAATCGCCCTGCATAGCGATGGCGATCACCCGGAATTGAGTGCCCGGGCCCGAGCGGACATTGACGTTCACGTTCGCCGTCAGGTTCGCTCCATCAGCTTCATCGGGGATGTCGGTGATCGGATAATCCGGCAGGTCTGCTTGAGGTGGATAGAACGTGTCCTCAAGCGACCAGAGTAGAAGATCATCGAAACGGACGGTGAAGCCTTCGTCTTCTGTTGATGCTCTGACAAAGTAACCGATCTTTCCCTCACCGACTAAGGTGAAATCCTCTGCCTGGTCCACGTATTCGCCATTGATATAGAGATAGAAGTTGCCTTCCGTTGAAGCGAGGCCAAGGCGGTTAGTTACACCAGGATCTGTTTGGATATGTTCGCTTCCGGTTGGAGGGATGAGCACCGTCGTCTGGGTGCCATCCCATAATGTAAGGCTGTAGCGGCCACTGCAGTCGATCCCATACAGGTAGCCATGGGTTTTGTCGGGCGCGCGCACGATCACACCGAACCGATCATCGGTGTTGCAGGATTGCGGCATCTCGACTGTCGTTTGCAGGTAGAAATCATCGATCTCCGGCCAGGAGACCTCCCAGCATGAGCCGGTGACGCCATGCGCCGTCATCACATACTGACCACCCGTGATCTCGGAAGTGAAACACTCCGCATCGAAAAGAGTCCAGTTATTCGCATTGGTGAAATTCTCGACGCCGGCTGGTTCACCAAGAAAGGTGGCTGGATCACCCTCTACCGGCACAGCCATCTCCACCGGTCCTGCGTTGCGGAACTGCATTCGGGTGTTGTTGTCCTCGGAGACGAGATAGAGATCGTCGCCCGTCATCCCAAAAGATCCTGTCTGCCCCAGCATCAGCAAATACATATCGTAGAGTGATTGCTCACCACATTCTGCCAGCGTCATCGGGCCTGGGGTGAACGACATACTTGAGCCACTCGCTGTATAACCAGCGCCAGCCATATTGCAGTCTGCCTTCATCTGGGCTGTACCATCCGGGGAGAACACGATAGTGTAGTTCTCCGGATCCGGCACAACGCCCTGGAACGCGGGCGTCACTTCAGTGTGAGCCACCCACTGCCAGGTGATGTTCGTGATCTGCTCGACCGCGACTTCGGTGAGATCGCTCCCCGGTTCCGGCGGCACGGCGGTGGGTATATCAACAGGTGCCTCCGTTGGGGGAGCAGGTTCGGAAGTTCCGCATGCAGCAATTAAGAGGACTGCGAGCAGTAAAACGAGCACACTGAGAAATTTTTTATTCATGATTGTTTTCTCCTCCTATTTGTAATCCACTTTAAACACTTCTGACCATCACGCACATTGTTGTTCAATGTATCTCCGCTCTGGCGAAGATATCGACATCACCATCCGTCATGATTTTAAGATCGAGCGCATAAACAGCCAGCTACAAGAATGCAAGTACCGGATCTTATCCGGCGAAATTGGTCAAGGAGCTGCCAACGATGAGAACAGTGGCACTAATCGTGGCGATGCTCATGAGCTAGCGACTAGTATATCAATAATCAAGGCATTGACGGGATCGGTCGCTGAGGATATTAATTCGCTTCCTCACCATGATCTATATGAACTCAGCTTACCGATACCGGGCGAGGGTTTAGAGCCTTCACAGAGTGGTGACAGGCAAGATTGTCCCTGTGCCTGCGCTCTCTGGTCGGCTGTGTTCCTCTCCTTGAAAACACTGGCGATTCTGTGCCTACTGCCGCGTTTCATCACTTCGTTGCTGCGCTGTCATCCTTCGTTTCCCCCAGCCAACGGCTGGCGGCAGCCTCCGCCTTGTGCATCGATTCAAACAGTTCCGCGGTCTCTTGATAGATATTCCTCTCGCCAAGATCTTCTTGGATTACTCCCGTGCGGTCCAGTTGTTCTTTGACCGTTTCATTCACGCCCACCAGTATCATCTTTCCATGGGCGCTCCTTAACTGATCCTCATAACGCTGGATAAAATTGATAAATGTACTGTTGAGGGTGTCGTAACCCCGCAGTCGAAGAATTACGACTGGTCGTTCAGATCCGCGGGCGGTGGGCACCATGTTTTCCAACTTGTCGACTGCAGCGAAGAAGATACTGCCCTGAATCTGCAGGATGGTAATCTCATGGCTGGGTAACACTTGCGGTGGATTCTGCTCCCGGTAGGCGCCTTCTGGAGTACGAGCGAGTTCAACCACACTCACCACGCTAGAGGCGCTGACGAAGTAAATCAGGATAGAAAGCACCACACCGACGAACACAGCCTGGTGCACCGGCATGATCAACGTGGAGATAAAAGTGATCGCCATCACCAACTTCGATCCCCATGCCACGTACCAGACCTCACGAATCTCTCCCACTTGAATTGATTGCACGCCCGAAACGATGAGCAAAGCAGCCATCGCGGGCATGACCACAAAACTGACGGCCCGGCTGAATAAAACCACGACAACGGCAACCACCAAACCGGAGAAGACATTAGCCCATCGTGTCTTAGCCCCAGCATTAACGTTCAAGGCAGTGGAGCCCACAGAACCACCCATCGGCATACCCTGGAACAGGCTAGCAGCCGCATTGGCTATGCCCGTCCCGACAAAATCACGCGAGACATCCGGATAGCGACCGTCCGGGTTGGCATAGCTTTTGCTAACCCCAGCGCCTTGCACTAGAGCCACAATGGCGATCGATATAGCCGGCAGGATCAAACTGGGAACAAAGGAGAGCTCCGGCAGCCTCGGCAGCGGCAGCGAACCCGGGATAGTCGCCACATCAGCCACAGTCTGCACACCCTCCCAACCTAACAGCATCGTCGCAACCGTGGCCAACACCATGGCAAAGAGCATGGAGAAGGTACCCAGACGGGTCCGATTCAAAACGAAGATGATAACCACGGATAGCACCCCGATGGCCAATGTTCGCAGATCCACCTGATTCAGGTGGAGAAGCAAATCAACCGTCTGAATCACTTTGTTGCTATAAGAGCTTGAATAACCGGAAAAATCACCCAATTGGGAGAGGATGATCACTACCGATACACCCGACATGAACCCGATCATGACCGAGTTGGAGACGAAACGCATCAATCGACCCAGCTTTAAAACCCCGGCCAGCAATGCGAGAATTCCCACCATCAACGTCAGTGTAAAGAGGGCCTGGATCTGATCTTCACCGGAAAAACCCCGCAAGGAGGAGAGAACGATGAGAGCAGTAGCACTGGTTGTGGTTATACTCATGAACTGGGAACTGGTCAGTAGCGCCCCAACGGGTGTACCAACCATCAAGGCATACAAGCCGTAGATGGGATTGGTTCCGGCCAGAATTGCAGTGGCCATTGTGTCTGGAATATTGGCAATTCCGGTCGTAAACCCGGCGATGAGATCGGGAACCCAATGTTTCTCTGAAGCTGCGTCTCTGGTCACAATCCTATCTCCAATTGGTTCATCGAGTTGTTGAACCAAGTTTCTCTACGACCTGTCAAACATCCTTTCAATCTGGCTCCTTATCTTTACTTCCCCCAGACTTCATCGCTCTGTCAGCCAATGCGTCTCTTGCTTTCCTTAACTCGCATTCTCTTTTTCTTTTTTTAACTTTCAGGTCGTGCATGATAAAAGTCCTTAAGCTACTATTCTTATCAAGGCTTTCATCTAGTTATCATCCTGCGGATTTCATCTCACGCCTCTGCCGATAAGCATCACCCAGAAGCAGGATTCCGCCCAAAATCGCCCAAACGGTTGCAATCCAATAGATAAGTTGCGTTTCAAATGTTGGTGAGAGGAGAAGCAGCACACCCAGGACAAACTCAAAGATGCCCAACATGATGCTGAGGCTGGTACGTCCGTGAAGGGCTTGTTTGCCGACGCGGAAACCACCCACCACGTGCGCTATTCCGGTCAGGGCAATGACCACACCCAGTATGCTGACTACCAAAGCAACATCCAGCCACCGCTGGGCAAGGGTGCGGGTGACGACCAACAAACCAGCCAACACACCGATAACACCGACTGCCAGCGACAAACGATTCCCATCGCGTCGACTTTCTTGCCGAATGCTCACGATACCGGTCATCACCCAGAAGATACCCATAAAGTTGCCCAGCATCTTGAGGGTCTTATCAGGGATTACGAGCAAGGATAAACCTAAAAATATTATTAACACACCCCGGGTCAACGCGATCCAAAAAAACAACGGATTGCCTCCACCTTGATGCTCGCTTTCGCTCTCAGCCATATTGACCTTCCGATTAAAAGCTCTCTTAAACAAACTTTAGTCTAGAGCCTCTGGCTGACCCTCAGGGGATGATCCTATCGGTATGGTTCCTCTCCTGGTGGGCACTTCAGATACCTGAAGTGCTTCAGCCCGGGCAGAACCTTTCTGAATCAGATCAGATATAAACGCACCATACCGTTCCGCCAAGGGCGCCGCGCTAATGCCATGCGCCATCACGCTGAAGAAAATTGTTGTCACGGCAACACCGAAGATCATCTCGCTCCCCGCGATCTCCTCTTTTTCGAGTACGGTAAGGACATATAAGATAGAGGCTATCCCACGCGGACCAAACCATCCCATATATAACACCGTGATTGGCTGCAATTTTGTGCCGATCATGCTTATAGCTACCGGCAGCATCCGCACGATCGTCAGGCTTAACAAGGCATAAATGATCATGAGGGGAGTAATGTGCTTGAGCATTGGGGCCAGCATCACCATTCCAAAGATCATGTACGTTACAAACATCAACAATGTGTTCTCCGCTTCGGCGTATTCATCCAGTGTATCGATCTCACTTTTACTCATGACGTTTCCGGAGATCAAGCCAAAGACAAAGGTGGCGATAAAACCATTACCCCCCAGCTCCTCTGCAAGTAAAAAGGTCAGTAGGACCAGCGCCAACCATCCGGATTTTTGAAACTTGCTCGACATCCAGCCGCTTCTGTACCCCCAGTCGATGTACTTGGCGCCCAGATAGCCCATGACCAGCCCTGCAAGAACACCGACCAAGACGTGGTTTGCGGCGAAAAGGATGAAATATCCCCTTGGGTACTCATTATTCATGGAGAGGGCCAGGGAGATGAACAGCAGGAGGAAGGGCATGGCGAACCCATCGTCCACCCCCCCCTCGATATTGAGCGCCTGGCGGATGCGCACCGGCACCTTGAGATTTTCAATCGCACTCACCGCCAGATCTCCATCGGCCGGTGTTAGAATGACCGCCAGGATAGCCACGGACCAAAATTCCATCCCCTTAAACATCGCAGCGCCCAGGATCGTACCAATGGCGATCGTCAGCGGCAGGCCGATTAACAGCAGTCGCACCGGCAGGTTGTGATCGCGAGAGAAACTGCTCAGCTTGATGCGTGAGCCATCTATGGCCAGCACCATCATCAACGCCAGTGCGCTAATGGTGTGTACCACCGGGTCTTCGAACGAGAGCTCGATGTGTTCTGTGAAAACCAACCCAACGAATAGACCAAAGAGTACATAAAGCATCGGCAAGGTGATAACCGTATCCCGTACACGCTTCGAAACTGCTGCGATCAGTAATGTGCCGATAAGAATGCTCAGGATAAAAAATTCCATCATCCCTCCATTAAGGGCGATTCATCCATCTCACTATCCCATATGGAAATGGCAGCGTTGGAATAACCGCGACGCCAGGCACGTCCTCCACTTTGACCCAATCCACGCTGACACCGATCAAATCGGCGTGCGCCCACGGCCGCAACACCGCTATTAGGATAGTCCGTACCGGGTCCACTGCGCAAGTTGATGGCGTCAAAGTGCGCTTGCAGTGGATTGACAATCCTCATTTATATGAGGTCAGTTCTCAGGTTCCCTGGGCAAGCCCTCTGCACACGCACAACACCGGCCCTTTAAATTGAGCAAGGGAGCTCATAGGATTATCATCTCTTCCCATGGGCTCCCAAGATCGATGTAGCTACGAATGTTGCATCCTCAGGTTATGGGATCTGGTCACCATAAGGAACACGGCTCTTGTTTTTATAACCGCCGAAGTAACCAGCCATGTCGGCGAATATACCCATACCAATAAGCAGCCATTCCCAGCCAAATATCCCACCTGGGTAGACGGAGAGATACATCAACGTCGACCAGGGCAGGAAAGCGAATCCAATCAAGGCCCCAAAGAAGCTGCCAAAAGCCGAATTCACATATACGGGTCTATACAAGTACCAGACGATTATGGCCAATCTCGGACCAAATAGCATGAGCGAAGTAAAAAAGCAGCACATTATTTCCTCCAAAGGTAAGTAGGTTGTTTGTGGTTCTTAATAAACTAGAGCGGCCGCACCAGATCGTCGGCGTCCGCGGTGGTGTGCACCCGCGACAAAAACGGGGTTCAGCAGGTGGTCGACCACATCGATCAAAAGTACGCTTGGCCCTCCTTTCTCGGGCATCTCACCATCCAGGATATCGAGCGCTTACTGGATCTCGTATTCATCCAAGGACGGCTCACCCAGCACTACGATATTGTCTCAACAGGTTTGGTAACGTTGACCTGGTCGGGGCGTCGCAAAACGTCACCACCATTGTCGTAATTGTAGATGTGATCGTAATAGCTGTAAAGCGGCGGTTCCAGCTTTGACATTGATAACACCAACGCTGGCGGTCTGTTGCGAACCACCCGCGAACGAAAGCGGAAAGGGCCAGGACCGCCAGTATTTGTATGTCTACTGCCGTGCCAGGTGTCTGCGCAGA
>DAOUTT010000174.1 GCA_030668545.1 Anaerolineales bacterium
GTTGCACTTGGTAGTTGAATCCAGGTACTATGGATACCCATCATTGGGCGATTAGTTATTCCAGTTCTGCGGCAGGTCAACCCTCTCCGCGAGCCTCCTCCATGTGTTCAGCAAAACACAAGGTCACGTGTTCTGCAGCGAAGGACATCAGCGCTTTGCCCGCGATCTGGCCTTCAGGCGAGGCGAGCGCTCGTTGCAGCGCATGCAAATCATCGAAATAGAACTCATGCACCATATTCAAGTCCACTTCCCCCGAGGGTCCTCCAGCCACCCTGCTCACGCTTACCCGGCGCAGACCCGGCATTGCCTCCGCCCGCTTCACGAACTCATTGCTCCACCGCGTCTCCATATCAAGATAGTCCCCAGATCGCCCAAAAAGGATCATAAGCTTGTGCATGTGAGTACCTTTCGGCTAGTTTCGAACGCTAACAGCCAAATTTTACCGTTGCTGGACCGCGGGGCTATTGTTTGTTTCGTTAAACCTGCTCTATACTTGGCTATATTATTGCTTATTTTATTTGGAGACATTTATGAATCATCTTTATCAAAGGGGGCAGGGGCTAGTTGAATACGCCTTTATACTCGCGCTCGTTGCGATTATCGTCATCATCATCCTGGCCCTGTTTGGCTCTGCGGTGGGAAATATGTTCAGCTCCGTAGTGGCCATGTTCTGATCTCGCCTGTCCCGGCAATGGGCAGGTAAACTGCCGCCTGGCATATCAATACTCCCACTCACAACTATGCGTTCTCCTCATCTTTGGGGAGGCGCTTTTTCATTCTACGCGCCACCTCTCGCCGTGGGAGCAGAATCTTACGATCGCAGCCCAGACACTTCAAACCGATATCCGCACCGATCCGCACCACAACCCAATCCATACTGCCGCATGGATGTGGCTTACGCAGGCGAATTACATCGTCCAATTGGATATCTGGGAGCATAATGACTCGCTGATACGTGGCCCTTAGAGTCCAATCAAGATAATTGCGGTTGTCCATCTATGAAGTCTATTGCAAACTCACCTTCGGCATGACAAGCCGCTAAATACACACATGCATTATCCCCCAAGGAGCCGGATTATAACACCCACCCAAATGGTATAATCCGCCCGTTATGTTAAACTATCCGCTAGAATTGCTCATCCCGTTCGTTCTTGCCATCATAATCTCCTTATCAGTGCATGAGTTTTCACATGCCCTGGCCGCCGATCAACTCGGAGACGACACACCCCGCCTGCAAGGAAGGCTTACACTCAATCCACTCGCCCACCTTGATCTACTGGGATCATTGATGTTCATTATCGCCGGCTTCGGTTGGGCTCGTCCGGTACAAATCAATCCCTACACCATTCAGCGCAGACATCCAGCCGGGCTAATGATCGTCGCCGCCGCGGGCCCATTCTCAAATCTCTTGCTCGCCATTGTCGCCACAATCCCGGTTCGGGCCGAGCTGATCTCGGTTACATCCTCATCCTTCCTCTCCCAATTCTTTGGTGCATTCATCTGGATCAACCTAATCCTGCTTTTCTTCAACCTCCTTCCGATTTCCCCACTCGATGGGGAGAAAATCCTCGATTTCTTCCTCCCGCCGCGCGGTCAGGACCTCCTGCGCCAGATACGACCCTATGGTATGTATATCCTGATGGGTTTAATTATCCTTGGGAGCTTAAGTGGTTTTGATATCTTCGGTCTCATTATAGGAAAACCCGCATTGAGCATCATGAACCTGCTCCTCCCCTAGCACATGGGCATATCCTATCGAGCGGGTCAATTCCTGCACTTGCTCACAGCCAAACGAAAACGAGAACATAGAAAGTTCGTTTATGAGATACTCGATCCGTCTATGGCCGCTCTCTTTTTCCGGATGAGTGACTCAGATCAAGCTCACAGCGTACGGGTGTTTCAGACGCTGGTTGACCAGGGGGAGGAGGATGAGGACCTCCTGAAGGCGGCCCTGCTGCATGATGTGGGAAAATCCCTGCATCCGCTGCGAGCCTGGGAGCGGTCTCTAGTTGTGGTAACGAACCGAATACTCCCAAACCAGGTATTAAAGTGGGGCCAAGATGAACCGTATGGCTGGCGAAAGCCGTTCGTCGTTGCGCTTCAGCACCCTGAGTGGGGGGCTGCATTAGTTCAACAGGAGGGCGGATCAGAAACACTGGTCACCCTTATTCGTTATCACCAAGAGCATGCACTACCCTCTATCAGGAAGGATGTACAGGAACTTCTAGAACGGCTGCAAACTGCCGACGGGAAGAATTGAGGTATCAAAATGGCGTACGAAATACTGCTCATCGGGTTGGATCAGGTTGGCGCTTCGATCGGCATGGCGCTCAATGACGCTGAGGGTGATGTCGATCTAGTCGGGTATGATCCCGATCGGCATCTTTCGAAGCGCGCCGAAACGGTAGGCGCTGTCGATCGTCTTGTGTCACATCCTCGAAAATCGATCGCGAGCGCAGACCTCGTAATCTTCTCCCTTCCTATAGACGAAGTTGAAGTTTACCTTGAACATCTCGGGGAAAAAATCAAAGAGGGCGCCGTCATCCTGGACACGGCTCAAATTAAGGTGCCCTTCTTTAAGTGGGCAGAGGAACACCTCCCTGAGGGGAGATCGTATATCGGCGCAACGCCCATCGTCGGCCCTTCGAGTCTGACCGGTGAGGATGCAACTTCAGATGAGCCGCGCGCGGACCTCTACGCGGATGGATTGCTCGCCATCATCGCGCCGCCCAACGCCTCAGAAAGCGCAATGGCAGTGGGACTTAACCTGGCATCAATCCTCAAGGCCGCCCCTTTCTTCATCGATTTGCACGAGCACGATGCCGCGCTGACGACCACTGAGGAGCTCCCGACCATCCTAAGCGCCGTACTTCTACAAACAGCCGCCCACTCCGCGTCCTGGAAAGAACTCCAGCGCGTAGCCGGCCGCAACTTCGCGCAGGCGACGAGCTTATACAGCACCATCCCGCTTAATGTCCTAGAGAAACGTTTGTTTTTGAATCGACAGAAAAACATCGATAAACTCGACCAATTCACCGCAGAACTCCAAGACTTGCGCCAGTTGCTGGCGGAAGAAGATGGACAGGGCATATCTGACTATCTAAAGGAAGCCGATCACACCCGCCGATCCTGGATTCGATCGCGTGAACAGGGCGATTGGGGAGGCGAGGACCTGCACCCGGCGGAGAGTATTGATTCACCCGGATTTCTGACTCGTTTTCTTGGCTTCCGCCGAAAGAAACCGGGCGATGGCAATTAATCGCCCAAGCTTTAATCGTAAAATCTCACTGCTCATCGCCGTCCCCTCAAACGCAGTGGTTGCTCGATGCAATCGCAAACTCATCCTATCCACTTCTGTTATACAAACATATCCATCGAAGGGATCCCTTTGGATTTGGTCCCTTGTATAGAGAGTCGTATAATGCCCCCGTGCCCGAATATTTCTGTTACATCATCGAATGTGCCGACGGATCTTTCTACACGGGCTGGTCGACGAATCCCGTCCGGCGCCTTAAGGAACACAGCGCAGGTCGCGGCGCACGCTACACGCGTGCGCGGCGCCCTCTCCAACTCGTTTATACCGAGCGCCAACCCGATCGTTCCGCAGCACAACGCCGAGAACATAAGATCAAGCGGCTCTCGCGTGCCCGCAAGGAAGCGTTGATCATCACTTGCGCGAAGGAAGAAGCAACGATCAATTAACACGAGGAGATCAATGTCAGAAAAACAAAAAACCCAGTGGATCGTGGAAGAACTCTCGAACTTGAAGAAATCCGGTCTCTTGACCCATATACGCACCTTGAGTTCCCCTCAAGGCGCATGGCTTGTTGTGGATGATAAGAAAGTGCTTAACTTCTGTTCGAATAACTATCTCGGCCTAGCCAACCACCCTCTTCTCGTTGAGAGTGCCAAGGCGGCGATCGATGAATTCGGGGTTGGCCCGGGCGCCGTGCGCCCCATCGCCGGCACGATGGCCCTCCACCTCGAGCTTGAACGCCGCCTGGCGGCATTCAAGGGCGTAGAGGCGGCGATCACCTTCCAGTCCGGCTTCAACGCCAACCTGGCCGCGATCCCCGCTCTTGTCTCCAAGGAAGATGTGATTTATTCGGACGAACTCAACCATGCCAGCATTATTGACGGCTGCAGGCTTTCTCGTGCCAAAGTCATACGTTACGCGCACTGCGATGCGGATGATCTGCGGGTGCAAATAGAAAAAAGCAAGGGCGATGGCTACCGTCGCTCATTGATCATCACCGATGGCGTATTCAGCATGGATGGGGACGTCGCTCCACTTGATAAATTATATGAGGTAGCTCAAGAATTCGATGCGCTGTTGATGGTCGATGATGCCCATGGAGAGGGTGTCCTCGGCAAAGGCGGGCGCGGCATCGTCGATCACTATAATCTGCATGGTAAGGTGGACGTTGAGATGGGCACGCTTTCGAAAGCCTTCGGCGTCGTCGGCGGCGTTATCGCTGGCAGCCAGATCATCGTGGACTGGTTGAAGCAGCGCGGGCGTCCTTTCCTTTTCTCTTCGGCAATGACCATCCCGGATGTGGCCGCCTGCCTGGCCTCCCTGAACCTACTCGAAGAGTCCACTGAACTGGTTGATAAACTCTGGGAAAACGCGGACTACTTCAAGCGTGAAATGCGGGAGATAGGCTTCGACACCGGCGTAAGCACAACACCCATCACGCCCATTATGTTGGGCGAGGCAGCTCTGGCTCAGGATTTCAGCCGGCGACTATTCGAGGAGGGCATCTTCGCCATGGCCCTCGGTTTTCCGACTGTCCCACGCGGCAAAGCCCGGATCCGGGTGATGATCTCTGCGGCGCACTCCCGGGAGGACCTCGACAGAGGGCTCGCCGCCTTCAAAAGCGTTGGCCAGGAACTGGGCGTCATCTGATCTCTTCTTGCCCCGGACAACAAAATGCCCGCGCCTGTGCGCGGGCATTGTCTTTTTATTCCTGATGACCGCGGGCCAATCCGCGACCCAATAAAAAAAGCCCTGGCTGGGCTTTGATGATGGTTTGCTTCAATGCAGCGGCGTTGTTCGATGGGCCAGGGCGGCGCTATTATACTTCACATTGTGAAAGCTGTCGCCAGCGGCTCAGGGCGGATTCTTGCGCCCTTCGCCCACAGAGCAGAGCCGGCATGGTGGCAAGCACGAAGTTATTGCGCTGGCTAATTCGCATGGAAATATTGTGTTCTTGTATTTAGAACTGGAAGGTTTTCTTGCGGAGGACGACGCGTCGCCGATAATTGATCACGTACTCCTGCAGCCGCGCCTCAAGCTCCTTGAA
>DAOUTT010000313.1 GCA_030668545.1 Anaerolineales bacterium
CCCGCCGGGTGAGGGGAACTCGATCGGTTCTACTTTCATTACAAGGCGATTCGCTGGCTGCGTTCCTGCCCCGAACTCAAGGACATCAGCATATTCACTCATATAGGCAGTAGCTGGACCACGAACCGTGCCCAAGGCATTGCGGACTCGATTTCTGGCATCTCGGAACGGAGTAGAGGCTGTCTTCCATGCCTCCGCGAGGGTTTCACTTCGAGCGAAAGCTGGTCCACCCCATGCGAGTCCAACAATGAGAACAGCGGACACCAATCCAGCGGTGCTGATCTGATATGCCGTTTCGTCGGGCACGCGAGCACGCACCGACTCCCAGACATTCTGCCGGTTGGTAAGATCCACGCGTATCGCAAGCAGCAATAGGAGCAGGTAATAAAAAGCCAGGTAAAGGCCAATATTGACCTCGCCCAGGTAAAAATAGGAAATGATGAAAACTGTAATGCCGCCGGGGAGAATGGCGCTCCAAATTCTACCCCTACGCATTACGGACCAGGCGCTATAAACGCTGAGGAACCAAAATAGCAGCGCCATGATGAGCACGAACATTAGTGGGTCTTGATTGGGTTCTCCACCGATGAGCACGGATACGAAGACTGAAATACGGCCGAGGATTGCGCTGGTCTTCCGGGGCAAGATCAGCGCTGGGTCGAGTGTGGTGACTAGCTGCCAACCCACTATGAAGAGACCATAAGCGGTGGCAAAGAGGCCAGCCACCACAGAAGAGAACCTGCTTCTCGCTAGAGCCGTACCAGCCCATACCCCGAGCAATGCGATCAATGCCATGATGGTGAGATGCTCGTCCCATTCGGTCGCCGCTAAGGTCCATGCCCCCACAAGCGCGATTACATTTAGAAGCAGGAAAGAAGCCCAATCAAAGGGTGGGGGTTTAAGCGGGGATTTCATGATGTGCATTCAACCATGTGAAAAACTCAGGACGAAGGATCAGCTGGCTAATTGTACCGAATCTCGCGTTAATCTCCTCATAATCGGGATAATGTGTTCGATTCGTATAGAAATACCGCTATACAAAGCGTGGGGTTCATCTGCGGTCGAGCATAAACATGGGATAGCTTGCTGGCGGCTTGTAACCTTGGTATCATCGCCACGCAATGGACCGAACAAACCCGTTGGACCCTTCTCGCCGCCGTCTTTACCTCATCCTGGCAGGCGTGATATTGGCAACGCTGCCCTGCTACTGCGCGGGGTGGATCGCGATCCGCCGGGCGCCGGGGAGGATGCTGGGGACATCCACACCGACGTCCACTCCAGTTTCCGCAACGGCAATGCCGGCGGACACCCTCACCGCAGTCCCCAGCCTGACCCCTACGGGTACTTTGACGCCGACCGCCACCCCCACCGCGTTCATCCCGCCCTCACGAACTCCTACTGCTTCGCCATCGCCAACGGAGATCCCTTCGCCGACAGAGACCTCGCCCCCTCCGCCTACGGATACGCCCGTCACTCCTACAACTTAACGGTCAAGCCCCCAACAGAAACATCCGAACCCTGTCAACTTGCATGATCGCAATACCGAGCGATAAACTTACTGCGGTGGATGACCGTTCCCAAATTCTCCGTTGTTGCACATCAATGTTGAATCCAACGAATAGATCAAGATTAATGCACCCCCCACAATATGATGGTTTTATCATCTGAGGCAGAAGCGAGCGCATTCCCGTTCGGCGAGAACGCGATGCTGTTTATTGCATCGGTATGTGTCTCAAGCTTGTGAATAAGGGTTCCATCCAGATTCCAAAGACCGATCGTCTTATCTCTCGATCCAGATGCGATCATTTCTCCGTCGGGAGAAAAGACTACGCTGTTCACGCGATAGGTGTGTCCCGTAAATGTCTCGAGTAGGCTGCCTTTCTCTGCGTCCATCAACCAGAAGACCGAACTTCCTATGAACGCTACCGTGAGGGTCGAGTCATCTGGCGAGATATCAAGGTCTCGGGTCCTCAAATGGTACCCCTCCAGAAGGGTTGGGGGAACATATTTCCCAACATCCCAGCGTTGTATCGAGCCACCGCAGCAAGGCCGCCCATCTCCGGTGATGATCTCCTCACCATCGGATGTGAAGTCAATCCCCCAGCTCCAAACCATCCCCTGAGACCGTTCTACACATTGCGGTTGGGGCAAGGAGCGCCTGAAGATCCCCGAGTTGACCTGTCGAAGTTCGATGAAACAATTATTTCCGCCGATCGCAATCAGATTTCCATCCGGGGAGAACTCTACGTTATAAACTCTATCAATCAACGGGTCGATTGTCCGTATGAGATTGCCGCCGTCAACATCCCAAAAGCGAACAGATCCATCGTTCGATGCGGAGGCAAGAATAGCTCCATCAGGAGAGAAGGATAGATCGTTTACGGACTCCATGTGCCCGATCAATTCGCGGACCAAAGAGCCATCGCTCGAGTCCCATATTCGCACTGAGGCATCATCCGACCCCGAGGCAATCACACTGCCATCAGGGGAGTACTTCACAACAATCACGGGAGCATCGTGACCCGTTAGTGTAAGGAAGGGTTCGATTTGAGTGGCGTTTTCCTCTGTAATTCTTGATAGTCCAGTAGTGGGTTCCGATAAAGCGCTCGGTGTTGCCTCATATGTATTCGTGGGTGTAGGTATTAACGTATCATCGGGTGGGACTATTACAGTTGATGTTTTCGCCTGAGGTGCAGTCGAAGTTAGTTTCGGCGAAGGGGTCATTGTGGCGTCGATAGCAACAAAGCGATCCTGCGAGTCTTCACTACAGGAAACCGTAATAAACGCCACGAAGACGAAGCTCAGCCAATTGAGTATCCTGATCTGGGCTTTTAGAAATGAACCGAGCGATTTTATTTCCCATAAGTTATTGTGTTTCACAATCTTCTCCTGGCTAGTTTGAGCTCTTGAAACACTTTCCGCCCCCCGTACAACCACATTAAATGACGTAAGGATATTACCTCAACATGATTGGATTGTTGAAAGCCTTGACCTGCAGGTATCGCTCAACCATCCCATTTTTTCTCAAGTGGGGCTAAAACGATAACGTGAATGGTTTGACCCCCTAAGAGAGCATAGCATCTTTGAC
>DAOUTT010000341.1 GCA_030668545.1 Anaerolineales bacterium
CCGAATGGGGTTGATCTGGCCATGTTTGAACGAAAAACGAAAGATCAAACCATGAGGCGCGAATTAGGGTTACCGGGTGGTTTTCTAGTCATCTATGCGGGAGCCCATGGGATGTCGAACGACCTGGAAACGGCTCTGAAAGCCGCGGAGCTCTTGCAGAACGAAGAAGACATCCATTTTGTATTCCTCGGGGATGGCAAAGAGAAGGCCAATCTGATGGCGCTTGCGGAGAGTATGAAGCTGGGTAACCTTCACTTCCTGCCGTCAGTACCTAAAAACCAAATTGCTGCGACGCTTATTCAGGCGGACGCAGGGCTGGCAATTCTCCTTGCGGTAGATGCGTATAAGACAACGTATCCCAATAAAGTGTTCGACTATATGGCCGCTGGCCTTCCCGTGGTCCTGGCCATTGACGGAGTTATCCGCCGGATAGTTGAGGATGCTGAGGCAGGGCTGTTCGCACAGCCTGGAGACCCTGAGGCTATCGCCGAAGCGGTGAGGCAACTTGCAGCGGACCCTGTCTTCGCCGATAAACTGGGGCAGGCCGGCAGGCGCTGCGTCGAAGGTGATTTCGATCGCCAGCACCTCGCCGCAAAGATGGCACGCATCATGGAAACGACAGCTGTAAATGGGAACGGGCGCTCCGCAGATGGTGCGGCTGCGGAAATCGAGTCAGGAGGGTTAGATGACGGCTAAGCTCCTTCCCCCTGGCGTTCCGTTGAGCAAGCGCTTATTTGATCTGATTCTGACGCTTCCCGGTCTCGTTCTAATCAGCCCCCTGTTGGGGCTCATTGGAGTGCTTGTGCGCATTTTCCTGGGATCCCCGGTGCTTTTTCGTCAGATGCGGCCAGGCAAGGGAGGCGAGCCCTTCGATGTTTATAAATTCCGCACGATGACAGATGAGCGGGGTTCTGGCGAAAACTTACTATCCGACGCAAAACGGATGACGGGTCTGGGTAGGTTTTTGCGCAGCCTCAGCCTCGATGAACTCCCCGAGCTGTTCAACGTACTGCGTGGCGAGATGAGTCTGGTTGGTCCGCGGCCGCTGTTGATGCAGTATCTCGAGCGATACTCCGTTGAGCAAGCACGCCGCCATGAGGTTCTCCCGGGGATCAGCGGGTGGGCGCAGGTCAACGGCCGCAACGCAATTACATGGGAGGATAAGTTCCGCTATGATGTCTGGTATGTTGATAACTGGTCCCTGTGGCTGGATATTAAAATCCTACTGACCACTGCTTGGAAGGTAATCGCGCGTGAGGGGATAAGCCAACTTGGGCACACAACGGCTGAGGAGTTCATGGGCAGCGATAAACAGGACCCATCGCGCTAGTTATGTCAAGAAAAAGGCGCGTAATGTGCCCTTTCACTCCTTGCGGAAATAGCAAATCACGGGTACGATGATGCAGGAATATTGGTAAAAACAAAGCTGAGGAGGAACAAAATGAAGGAATCTTTGGAATTCTACGATGTGAAGTCGAAGACGAAGTTCTCGGCAACAGAATGGCGGATTGAAACCAAAGTCTCAGACGATGGCAGGACCCGCTACTTTGCAGTGACAAAGGCCCCGGCCGGCACGCACGAAGCCTGGCGAATCGTGGGCAAAGACTTCGCCCTTAAAAACATGTAAGGTTTTTCTTCCTTAATATGGGGTTAGGTAGCTCTGCTGACGTACTGCAGCAAAGCTTGCTTACTCCGTATTTCGAAATGGAGTCACGAGCCGCCTTTACAAAGGGCGGCTCGTGTTTCGTCTGCAGGCAGTGGTATTATTGCGGCGAACTACTGACACCCATAGTTGCCGGAGGTCCGAGCACACGATGAGCCGTCCAGACAACGCCGCGTTCTATCGTCAAATGCTGCAGATACGCAGCTTTGAAGAGACCGTACTCAACCTCTTCCCGCGCGGGTTGTTCTATGGCACCACGCATACATACATAGGCCAAGAAGCGAACGCAGTTGGAGCCCTCACCTGGTTGCGCGAGGGGGATATCGTGGTCAGCAACCATCGCTGTCATGGCCATTTTCTTGCCTATGGCGGTTCGATGCACTCGTTAGCAGCGGAACTCATGGGGCGCAGTACAGGGGTTTGCGGTGGGCGTGGTGGAAGTCAGCACATACAATGGCGTGATTTCTACGCAAATGGGATCCTGGGCGGCACGGTTCCCATGGCGGTAGGGATGGCGGCCACGGAAAAACTCAAAGGGGGCGACAGGACGGTTTTTTCCTTCATGGGGGATGGAACGCTGGGCGAAGGTGTCGTGTATGAGAGCCTGAATATTGCCGCTCTCGGGGCGTTCCCAATCCTCTTCATTGTTGAAAACAACCGCTATGCTCAAAGCACACCCACTCGATTGAACCTGGCGGGTGAGATCCCCGATCGCTTCAAGGCTTTCGGCATTCCCGTTGAATCGATAGATTCGACGGATGTGGTTGAGATCCACGAAGCCATTGAGCCCATGCTCAAGTATGTACGTGAGAATAAGGGTCCTGCGGCATTTGTGGTGCACACGTACCGTTTTGCACCTCACTCCAAAGGCGATGATAGTCGAGATCCGGAGGAGATCGCCCGTTATCGGACACAAGACCCCCTTCCAATCCAGGCCGAACGGTTGGAAGAAGCAATACAAAAAGAGATTCAGGAAGCGGTTGAGATCGAGGTCGCGGAGGCC
>DAOUTT010000331.1 GCA_030668545.1 Anaerolineales bacterium
GTCGCCGAGGGGGTGAAGACCGTGACGAGACCAGAGTGCACCCTAGAACTCTCGACGATATCCTCAACTGCCTTTGTCAGGTCATGCATATCAGCATGTCCCCTTGTACTCAGATCAATGTTTCCCGTATGTACCATTGACGATCCTTTCACGATCGATGTTCTGGATTTGTCAGGTTCTCATAAGAAAAAGGAAGCGAGGTCTGCGCCGAGAGTAAGCGTGCCTTCTCAGAGAGTTTGTTCTTCCTCAAATAAAGAAAGCTGAATGGTGTCGTGCTGTGTGCGAATCTGCCCCTTGCCAGCGTCCTTGGCCTTATATTGAGCGTGGTCTGCACGCGCGAGCAGGTCATCGATCGACTCATCTTCGAAACGAAACTGGGCCAGACCCGCTGAAAAGGTCAAGGAGGGGATGACGCAGTCCGGTCTGGAGGTGAACGCGATCAGGGCGCGCTTCAATTTTTGGGTTACACCTACACCACCCTTAATCGTTGTCTCGGGGAGCAGAACAGCAAATTCATCCCCGCCAATACGCGCTAACAGGTCCGTTGAACGCAGCACGGCGCGCATCGATAAAGACAAGTTACTTATGACATCGTCCCCGACCGCATGCCCAAAGCGATCATTTATCGATTTGAAATCATCCAGGTCCAGGTATAGAAGTGTTAGAGGTCGGCGGTAACGTTTGGCGCGCGCAAATTCACGCTCAAGCTGTTCAACAAAGAAGCGGCGGTTCGCAAGCCCGGACAGCGCATCGGTATTTGCCAGATGCGACAACTGTTCGGTTTGATAAAGCAATTGTTCGATCGTGGAATCAACGTGAGCTGACGTAATGGTGAACATGGTTGCCAGACCCTGTTGAAGAACGATTTGACAGCCCAGGAAAAGACCTGCAGTGATACCTTCAAGCTCGACACCAAGCAGAATGAATTCACTACCCTGCATGAAATAACTCGCGGCGAGCGCCAGCGAGGCAGGGACCGAATATAAAAAGGGTGTTCTTCCACCGATCATCATTCCTGCAAGCGCGATGGGGATGAAAAGAAGTGCGGCTGGGATGAATACTCTCGGGGTGAAGAAAAACAGGATGATAAGTGCGAAGACGAGAAACGAGTTGGCGAGAAGGTAGCCTGCACGTGAAGTGTTTCCCAGTTGAATGAGGCGCAGGGCAATGGCTCCTACGATCCCAAGTAAGATGGCCGCGATCAGATCGAAAAGGAGGCCATAGGGTGTGCTTGAGGGGATGAATTGCCGGACGAGCAGGTCGGTTAGCAGCCAGATCCCGAACATGACATAGACAACGATGACAGCGCGTTTTGAGAGCTGCGCACGTAGCGCTCTCAGCTCTGGATCAGTATGAGCTAGCGGACCGGAACGAAAGATATTTAACACTGCCAGGCTTTCAGGTAACGCTTAGTTTTGACCTTCTTCGATATCAGGGATTCCAAGAATATTGTATCCCGAGTCGACAAACAGCACCTCACCTGTGACCTTGCTCGCCAGGTCGGAGGCGAGCCAGACAGCCGCACCGCCGATATCCTCGATGGTGATGTTCTTGCGCAGTGGGGCGAATCCAGAGAATTCCCGGTGCATTCGTTTAAACCCACTCACGCCGGCGGCGGATAGGGTGCGGATGGGTCCGGCAGAAATGGCATTTACGCGGATGTCCCTGGGTCCGAGATCGGCGGCGAGGTAGCGGGTGGTCGCCTCAAGAGCGGCCTTCGCTATCCCCATCACGTTGTAGTTCGGAACCACTTTTTGGCCGCCGTAATAACTCAGGGTGAGCATCGAACCGCCCGGTTTCATCAGCGGCAAGGCGGCGCGTGCCAGTGCGATAAAGGAAAATACACTGATGTCCATTGCCATATGGAAGCCGCTGCGGCTCGTCATGTGGAAATCGCCTTTGAGGTCCTCGCGGTCAGCATAGGCGACGGCGTGCACGAGAACATCAATGCTCCCCAGTCTATCGGCTGCCTTGGTGAAAACCGCTTCGATCTGCTTGTCGTCGGCAACGTCGCAGAGTTCGACGAAGTCTGAGCCTACCGATTCAGCAAGTGGACGCACCCGACGCTCAAGAGCCTCACTGGCGTAGGAAAAGGCGAGTTGAGCGCCGTGCTCATGCATGGCCCGGGAGATCCCCCAGGCGATAGAGTGGTCGTTAGCTACCCCGAAAACCAGAGCGTTTTTACCATCCAATAATCCCATCGTTAGATCTCCTTATCAGTGTGGATTGACCCTGAAGCGCCAGGGCATACTCTTCCACGGTTCGCTTACTTGATTTAAACCCACTCGCGGTCCAATTGTTACGCTAAGTTCCGGGATGGCAACATCCCGCTCGATGAAAAGTACGCTCTGCGGATGGCATAGGTCCAGGCCATCAAAGCTCCGGTCGATGGCGAATGCCTGACATAATTTCGCCGGTCCGTCGGTTAACGCAGATTCCGGGCGTCCGGCTCTTCGCCGCCGGATCACTTCGTATCCTTCAACCGGTTTCACGCCTCGCAGAAGTACTGCAGCTGGGAAACCATCTCTCTCGGTAACGAAATTCAACATCCAATGCATGCCGTAGGTGAAGTAGACATAGGCATAACCTGGTGGACCCCACATCGAGTGATTGCGTTTGGTGCGACCTGTGCGGGCGTGGCACCCGTCGTCCTCGGTGCTGATGTAGGCCTCGGTTTCGGTGATCAAACCAGCAATGCGCTGATCGCCCTCGAGTTTGACCAGGCGCTGTCCGAGCAACTCGCGAGCGACGGTCAATGTTGGACGATCGAAGAAGCTGCGTGCGATCACAGAGTTGGAGGTCATCATTGAAATA
>DAOUTT010000262.1 GCA_030668545.1 Anaerolineales bacterium
AGAATTTCTATCGGCAGACATAACCCTCCACGAACACCTTTACCACCATCCCCATGATGGAATGCCCCCTCACAATATAATGCTTATTCCGGGTCGATTACGTTCTCAATAATTGGGATGGTCTGATTCATCCGATCGAGGCCGTACCTTGCAGCTTCAAACACTCCAGCATCACGATGGGCTGCGGTGCAAACGACCATAACGTTTGATGCGCCTGGCAGTACCTCACCCAGGCGCTGGACAATCGCCACACCCTCAACTGACACCCAGCGGTCACGAATTTCCTGAGCGACTTGTTCCATCTGCTCTTCAACCATGGGGGTAGAGTCATCAGAGGATTGTTGGGGGTTTTCCAGGGACTCATCTCGTTCGCTATGTGCGTGTACGTCCTCGGTCAAGACGCAGGCTGCTCCCGCAGCTGGCGTGATGATTTCCTTTAATAGGGCATTCATATCCAGGGGTTCCCGAACAATGCGGAGTATCGTTGGCTGGTCAACGCTTCCACCACTCACTGGCGGGAAGATCGCCACTTCATCGCCTTCTTTGAGTGGATGGTCATCAAACGCGAATTCGCGGTTCACAGCGAAGATTGCAGAGTTAAACGCCTTGATGAGCTCTGGGTGCTTCTCGCCAAGGAGGCTTTTCAAGTCCTTTACCCGTAATCCATCAGGAAGCGATACGGTCTCTTCCCGCACGCCCGCCAAATCCCTCATCGTAGCAAAATAGAGAATCCGCAACGTCATCCGCTATCCTTTCTATAGATCCTATCCCCGCTCGCTCCGGTAATGTTATCGCGCAGATTACATTTCGAGGCGCGGGCTTCTTTTCTAAGGACTTGCCTAAAACAATTGTCAAATTATACAGGGCACCTGTCTCTACATCAAAACAAGGAACCTTGACAGACAATCGGCGACTGCTATAATGAGCCCGCCTGCCTGAGGGTGGGCGTTTCTATGATTTCGAATGGAGTAAAGTTATGCCTGCTGTACCGAAGCGCAAGATCTCCAAAGGACGACGCGATCGCCGACGGACTCACCACGCGCTTAAGCTACGTCACCTAATCAACTGCACGAATTGCGGTGATCAACATCTTCCGCATCATATCTGCCCAAATTGTGGTCATTACGCTGGCCGAGAAGTGATCGAGATCGAAAGCACTTAAGCCCGATCCACTCAAAGCCGTGCTCATTGATGCACGGCTCTTTTTTTAAACCCAAATGCCCTTAACACCCGAACGGACTGCCTTTGTTTTTCCCGGTCAAGGCTCCCAGGCAATCGGCATGGGAATGGCCTTAGCTGAAGCCGCCCCCGAAGCGGCGCGGGTTTTCCAACTCGCCGATGAAATTCTCGGTTACCCTCTGTCACAAGTCTGCTGGCATGGACCGGAAGCAGACTTGAATTCCACCCAATATACACAGCCAGCGCTGCTCACACACTCCATCGCCGTGCTCGAGGTGTTCAAAGCCAGGCACCCCGGCTTTACGCCAGCCTGCACCGCCGGACACTCTATGGGCGAGTATAGCGCGTTGGTAGCTGCTGGCGTGCTATCTTTTAATGATGGGTTGCTTCTCACACGCAAACGAGGGGAAGCAATGCGCTACGCAGGCGAGATCCACCCCGGGGGAATGTCCGCCGTGATCGGCCTTGATGTAACTGAAGTTGAAGCAGCTTGCGAAAAAGCATCAGCGCAATCTGTTGGTACTGTAGCGGTAGCAAACGACAACTGCCCCGGGCAAGTCGTAATTTCCGGAGATGAAAATGCGCTTGCACTCGCTCATGACCTCTTGGACGACGCCGGTGCACGCAAAGTCATCCGCCTGGCAGTGAGCATCGGCGCACACTCCCCTCTGATGATCCCTGCTCAGGATCTCTTAAACGACGCAATTACAGCTACATCGTTCAACGACCCCCTCATTCCTGTCGTGGGCAACGTGTCAGCTAAGCCGCTTACATCAATCCAGGAGATCAGGGAAGACCTGAACGCTCAACTCACCTCCCGGGTTCGCTGGACAGAGTCGATCGGGTGGATGGTGCACTCGGGTGTAGATACTTTTATCGAAATGGGTTCTGGAACCGTTCTCAGTGGACTGCTGCGCCGAATTGATGCTCAAACGCGAGGAATCTCCCTCGATTCTCCACCGACCTGGGACACGATATAAGTTGAATTGACCCTCCTATGCTTCGAAAAATTCTCTACTCCGCCATTTTACTGCTGGCAATCTTCTTCGTAGCTCAAAACTTTAACGAGCTCAAACTCATCCTCGTTGCTTTCAGCCACAGTGACGGCCGGTGGTTAATCGTCGCCGTGCTAGCCCAACTCTTGTGGTTGGTAACCATCGCCGCAAATTTCTGGGCTTGCTACCACTTGATGGGCATCCATGAAAAACTCAGCCACTTGGTCCCATTAACAACTGCAGCAAACTTCATCAACGTCATCGCACCGAGCTACGGCGCAGGAGCGCTGGCGGTTTTGATTGCAGATGGAAGCCGGCGGGGAAAACCTGTGGGAAAAGTCAGCGCAGCTGCCTTTGTTTATCTCGTTTTTGACTACCTCGGATTCCTGGTTGTGCTATCCCTGGGCTTCTCCATCTTAAGCAGCCGAGGCAACCTCGATGCTCTGTTGATCGGCGCCGCTGTGTTTGCAGTAAGCGTAGCTGTGGGATTGCTCATACTGGTTGCGATCGGCGTTCGATCCACCGATCTGCTCGAGCGAGCAATCCTCTGGCTTGTTGATTTAGCCAACCGCCTTCTCCAACCTTTTTTCAAACGGACCTTTATCAATCGTGCCAAAGCGCAGAACTTCGCGCTAGATATCGGCGACGGGCTGCTCCAGATCCGCCGCTCGCCCCGAGGGCTTATTCTGCCCTTCTTTCTAGCATTGACCCGGAAATCGATGATGATGGTAATCCTGTTCTTCGTTTCGCTCGCCTTCCACAACCCCTTTGGGATCGAAACACTATTAACGAGTTTTAGTGTGAGCTACCTCTTTATCATCGCTTCGGTCACACCCTCCGGAGTCGGTTTCGTCGAAGGCGCAATGATCCTGACCCAAAACGCTATGGGGGTGGATCCACTCACCTCCACAGCCATCGCTCTCACATATCGCGGGATCACATTCTGGCTGACGTTCGCCTATGGATTTATCGCCATACGCATAATTGGGTTCCAACTCGACAAACCAGCGGCGAAAGACACAGCACTCAACAAGCCGGATAAGATGCCTTCTTCAGAGCTAGGATTTATCGAAAACAATCCCGATTCGGACCCGCGGAAAGATTAATCAGCCATTCCAGGTGTACGGGAGAGCGGATAACATCTTCGAACGAGAACAGTTTAGGATTCATCCTCTTATCAGCTTCTGGTGTAAAATCCATTAGATAAGATATGACGCTCGGGAACAATGATCCAACCCTGGCAGGCCGTCTGTCTGTAAAATTTATTCTGCTCACTTTTTACCGGTGATTAATGCCTGTAACTGACCTAAGTTGGAGTCAATCTCACCCTGTATTGCAGGAACAACGAAACGACACTGGCCAATCATGATTCTTGCTGACGCTGCATCTCTGCTCACGACACCTCCAGGGAGTCTTGTCTACCACCTGACGCTGATCATTTCACTTTCAATTCTCTATGCGTTAACCTGGAGCAGCTCTCCCAACACAGATGCTCTTGCCGCACGCTGGCGGGTGACAAGCGGTGCAATACTGGGGCTCCACCTGCTCACAATGATCATCGCCGGATTATCCTGGCTTGTGATCCTCAACGGACAAATAATTCTCCCCCCACTCGACCGCTTCGTGAGCTTCACCTCCCTGTTGCTCATGAGTTTTAC
>DAOUTT010000210.1 GCA_030668545.1 Anaerolineales bacterium
CGCTACGACTGCCAACACTCCACTGAGATGAAGCTGCTCGGCGACCAGGTCGGCGCCGAATGCAAGGACCGTTGTCAGCGTTGTTCCGATAAGGTGATCATCAACCATTGCAATCATGCGGGATGCCACCCAACCCAGTCCAAGCCCGACAATGATGCCCCCGCCGCTGACGAGAATGAAATCTAAGATCCCGTCAACGAAATTGAATTCCCCGATCTGTAATGCTTCAAGCGCCAGGCCGAAGAGCACAATAGCGGTACCATCGTTAAAGAGACTTTCTCCCTCGAGCAAAACCTCCAAACGTTTCGGCGCTCCCAATTTTCTAAAGATGGCAACAACGGAGACGGGGTCGGTTGCAGCGATCAAGGAGCCGAAAACTAGCGCCACACCCAATGGCAGTCCAGTCCCGAGGGAAACGATTCCGCCGACCACAATTGTTGAGAGGAGCACACCAACCGTTGCCAGCAACGCTATTATTGGTGTATCTCGTTGGAGTTGACGGAGGTCGAGGTGAAAAGCGGCTTCAAACAAGAGTGGAGGCAGGAAGAAAAAAAGGATGATATCGGATGTCAGCTCAATTGGTACACTCGTTCGGAAGGACAGTGCGATGCCAACAAGCACTAATACCACGGTTGAGGGAACACGAAAGCGGCGAACAGCGACGGCTACGAAAGAGACGATCAGCAGTGCACCCAGGATTAGAAATTCTAATTCGACGAGATCAAACACGGTATCCATATACTATTTCCCTGTTCTTCATCAATGATTATTATTCCCCGGCCGACTCACCCCTGCGTGGTGGATAACTGGAAAACTGACCGGAGGATACTCCGGTTTCGATGACGACTGTCTTTATGAATTATCGTCATTAAACCTAAATAAGAATAACAGCTTTCCATCTCCCACGTTAGGTTCCATCCAATACCCGGTCACACGACGCCCAAGGACCGTTTCGACACAGGCGACCAATTCCGGCTTAATGGAGTCGATTAATCGCTCTGCATATTCTTCGATTAATTTTCGGGTTCTGGAAGTTTCCTCCAGTCGAATTTCGGCTGGTGTGAACGCATTATGGATTACGATAGCCACAAGGTTCTCATGTCCTTCTAGCACGCTGGCGGTGGCTTTCTCGCCCCCATGGGCTTGGATCCAGATGTTCAGAAGGTCGTCAGCCAGGCTGAGGAATAGACCATCAGTATTATGCTTATTTTCCTGCATCGTATTTTTCCATGTCCAATACCATGAATATAGTTGTGGAGTTCTAATCCCTGTGGTTGATATGTGATCTAAAAACCGACGCGTCCCCCTCAAATTGAGAGTCAACGTCGGCTTATTTTGCAACCAGCTTTCTTGTATTAGAAAGACCACTCTTTGCCTAACCTGCCGCGGCAACGATGTTCGTTTAAATTTGAGTTCCTTTGAAAATTATCATTTCCAATCCGTGTTCGTGCAATGACGATTATCTAGATGAATTGCCCAAAATAGCCAGATCGTTGTGGTGAGTTCTTCTCCGATCGATTCGGTCGACAGATTGAGGATGAAAGCCCAAATAGGGTAGATCTCTAACCATAATTGACTACTTCATTATTAAAGCAATGCGCTGAGATTGGGGAGATCAGTCAAACAATTCATCCAGGTTCCCTTCAACAATCAATACGATAATCCTCTCACCTGTTTTTACGCTCATATCGGTATGCAGGCTGATCACCTCATATCCCAGGATATCCTTAACGATTTGCTCAATAAGGGGCCGTGAAATTTCATGCAGCTGGCGGCGCACATCTTTAATCAGCGCCTGCCCTTCGCGTTCCTGTGCCAGCTTTGACTCAGCGTGTGTCAGGACGCCGCCAAGGCGGATGAGGATCATGTCTCCCAGAAAGTAAGTTCGCGCAGAATCTGGACCATGGTCTAACTGCTCTTTCTCAAAATTGATGATGGCCTTCGTGAATTCGTCTTCGTACTCACCCTGACTTTTTTATGGTATGCATCGGTACTTCTCCCGCATGGATTTCGGACACAAAGGATTTGCTAGTAGGGCACAAACATCAACCACATTTGTCAATTGCTTTCAATCTATGGGTCTGAAGTGTCATATTTATTCTGCATCAAGGTGATCCACAAATCATACTTTCCCAATCTGAGAAACGCCGGTCTTGAGTACTGTATCATGGATTAGGGTAGCCCGTTAAATTCACACAACTGCAAGATTCATTGATGGATGGAAATGCGATGAGGCGCATAGGTTTCGCTTTTCCGAGTTAATGAACTCTAGGGCCCGGGCATCGACCATTGCCAACACTGACTCGCTATCTACCCCCTGCTTGAAGGTTATGCCTGTCCCCCGACAGCAGCTACATGTCTACTTTGCTCGCATCGCCTCCGATTGGAATGCAACCGCGAAGTCCATACCGGTCGGCTCTTGGAACACGCGCAAGTCGAAGACGGGCGCAGAGGCCATCAGGTGATCGAAGATGTCTGCCTGGATCTTCTCGTACCGCACCCACTCGGTGGTTTTCGTGAACACGTAGATCTCCATTGGTACGCCGGTGGGGCCAGGTGCGAGCTGCCGGACGAGGAAGGTCAGCCCCTCTTGGTGAATGTCTTTGTGGTTGTGCAGGTAGGCTTCGATATAGGCCCGGAAGGTGCCCAGGTTCGTCAATTGACGCCCGTCCAGCGGGCTGTCCATCTCGATACCCTTTTCGCTAATCTCGATCTCCGCCAAACGGCTGTCGAGGTAGTCCCGCAGAATGTCCACTTTCCGGAAGCGCTCGATCATCTCTGTGTTGCAAAAGCGGACTGAGCCCAGGTCGATGTATATTGCTCGTTTGATACGTCGGCCGCCGCTCTCCTCCATGCCACGCCAGTTTCTATAAGCGACATCTAACATTTTATGCGTGGGGATGACGCTGATGGTCTTGTCCCAGTTCTGCACCTTGATCGTGTGCAGTGTCATGTTGATCACATCGCCGTCTGCCCCGTAGCTGGGGACCTCGATCCAATCGCCCTCCTTGATGAGGTCCTGGGCGCTGATTTGAATGCTGGCCACGAAGGAGAGGATTGTGTCACGGAAGACCAGCAGCAGGATCGCCGTGAGCGCGCCGAGGCCTGTCAGGAGCATGACGGGGGACTCGCCGGTGAAGATTGACACGCTCAAGATAATCGCCGCTATCAGGATCACTATCTTCACGATGTCAAAATAGCTCCGAATGCTCATGCCTTTGAAACTCGAGCTGCTTTCATATACGAGGTTGAGCGCGTCCAAAAGGGCGTTAACCGTGACGGTGGACAGCCAGAGGATGAGGAACAGGATACCGTTTTCGATAAGGGTTTGGTATGCCGGAACGAAGTCGGCAAAGATGTAGATCAAGACCAACGGCGCCAGCAAGGCGATCCGGAAAGGGCGCAACTTCTCGACTAGAATGTCGTCCACATGCGTATTCGTCCGCCCTGCGAAATAAGTCAGCCCACGCGCGAGCACGGCCCGCGCTATGATGAAGGTGAGCAAACTGAGCAAGAAGATCACTGCGCCCACCGCGTAGGGTCTCGCTTCAATCCAGGCTTGGATGTTCGTAAAATCCATCATAAACTCACTTTCCTAATCATTGCTGCCGACTAGCGCAGCTTCATCCTGCAAACGATTTTGTTTGAATCCAACGAGTGTTCAGTAATGCTTAGTGGTTCGCTGATCTTCACGTTCAGGCAGCTGTCCCAAAACCATGTGTGCTGAGGGGGTGCTAAGCACGAAGGAATTCGACTCATGCAAAGCGACCATTCTCCCCTTGATTCCACGTGTGATATTATCGCTGAACTCAAATTCGCGGAGACTACTTTCATCTCCAGGATGATTTGATCAGTCACTATCAGCGGGATCACCTCGCGTTCTTACCGAATCGCGGCCTGATTCTCGGTCAACTTCTTAGAGAACTGACTCAAGAAGGCAACTACACTCCTAAGATTTCGTCTTTCCTAACTCCTGAAAACACCTACTGAAGGCCGCAGCAGTCCGTTATTCGATGAAAACAAGCCAAGGGTTTGTATTCCCAAGCCACACTCCTATCATTAACGAACAGGACTTGGTATTTTCTCAAGCGCGAATAATGAAATCGGCGCTCTTACCCATCAAGGGTTTGAACGTCGACTTACTCTACACCTATTACTCTTCCCGCAAGAAGACTGCTCTTTGTCTGCCTTGACGGTCGTAGTATTACGCTTTTACCAATGGTAATTTTAATAAACGCATCGTTGTTAGTCAATGATACCCCTTCAAGATGTCGTAGATCGAACTCACAAGTACAACATCGGCTTGGTAATATCGCAGAATCCGAGCTATGTTAAAGATTACAAAACCGCACTATGACACACCAAATTGCGAGTGATTCTTCACGGTTTAACTTTCACTTCTAGTATAATACTCGGGTTGTCGGTCGCCCGACATTTCAGCGGCTAGAAACGCGGATGCGCCGTGGGAGGATTGGAAACCATGACCCATTTGTTGATTGTAATCCTCAACGACCTTAGGTTGTTGCCCGAATTACTTACTGCTTGGCAAGCCATAGGCTTACCTGGCCCAACCATCCTTGAGGGCGCCGGTGGATACCGGGCGTCCTCCTGGTTGACCAAA
>DAOUTT010000221.1 GCA_030668545.1 Anaerolineales bacterium
CAATCCGATTTCACACTAAAATTGTTGGAAAATGGCTTCTCGGTATAAGTGTTCAACTTTTTGGGCGTTTTTTGCAAGACAACTCGTTGTGGCGGCCAGAGAATTATTGCAATCTCGATGAGATTTTGATATTATAGGATTTCAAGCGTGCAGGAGTGTTTCAGTGAAGTGTATATGGGAAATCACGGTCTGAAGGAGGTTTTGATGATATTCTGCAGAAAGCTAATCCTCAGTATGTTCATCCTATTGGTCCTGTTTGGAGTAACGGCTCAGGGAAAGAACAAGTGGACCGGCAACGGAGAAGACAACTTATGGAACACTATCGCAAACTGGAACAAAAGCCGGGCGCCTCTGCCGGACGAGGATGCTCAGATCGATATTGACGGGACCAACTGCCTGATCGATGCGACCCATGTGGGAGCCGATGAGGCCGTTGCCAGTCAGCTACAGTTGATGCATCGCGGACAAGCCGATACTGCGATGATCCTCACGATTGACGGCGGTACTCTTCGTGCAAACGACAGGCTGCTTATTGGTGCTGAGGGAGGATCCGGAACCCTATTGGTCGAAAGCGGACAGGTGTTTGTTCCCCAAATCCAACTTGGCAAAAATGCGCAGAGCGCCTCCATTACCCTCAATGGTGGACGCATCGACTGTTCTGGAATTCTGGAAATTGGTGTTAATGTAAATGCAGAGAGCACGCGAACGCTTACCATCAACGGTGGTCTCTTGAAGGCCCTGAACACGATAGGCAGCTCGCAAGGGGCGATTGTGTTGAATGGCGGGGTGTTAGAACTCGGCAGTCTGACACTCAATGACTTGGTTTCCCTGGATATCAGCAATGGAACGCTCGTTCTGGCCGGTAACGGAGATCAAATCGCTACTATAGAGGGATATGCCCAAGCGGGTTATCTCACGGTCTTTGGTGAACATGCCACGCGTGGAGGGCTTGTCGCTGCGTATGACCCGAATTTGGATCAGACCCTGGTCACTGCTGATGCGAATCTGGTGACCCTGGCCAATGCCTGGGGACCCGCACCGGTGGGTGAAGGAATCCCGGTGGATGAGAACGCCTTGGTGTGGAATCCCGGTAATAAGACAGCGGCTGCTTTGGGGCATGATATCTACTTCGGAACAGATGCCAACATCGTGGCTGAGGCTACGGCTGACAATCCCCTGGGTGTGTACAGAGGACGTCAGGATCCCAACAGTTGGGATCCCGGTGAACTCATATTGGAACAAGCCTACTTTTGGCGTGTGGATCAGATTGATGGTGAAACCGGCGCAATCTACCAGGGCGATGTGTGGAGCTTCACTACCGAGGCATCATTGATGATCGACAACTTCAACGACTACGCGAATTGGGAAGATGTCTTGTTGGTTTGGGAAGAGCAGGGCTCTGCCTGGAGCTACGTATCCACTGGTTTTGCCGCTGACGGAAATTCTGTATGGATATGGCTGAACCACCCGGACCAGACACCTGAACAGAAAGGATCCCATGGAAGCCTTATCCTACGGCGAGATATGGACTTTTCAAAGTACGGTATACGGGCGTTAGCCTTTGACTTTGCGAGTGATCTGAATCACGGTTTCGTTCAGGATATTTACATTGAGCTCAGCGATGGAACGACCTCGGCGAGGGTAACGATTGATGAGCCTGTCATCGTTCAAAATCGGGCATGGGGCTTGGTGGACATCGATTTGGCTCGTTTTACGGGTGTCGATTTATCGCGGATCAAGAGCTTGACTATGGGCGTCAATGTTTCCTCCAATTTGGACCAAACGGTATCTGGCTACTTCGATCAATTGCGTCTCTTACCGCAACGCTGTGTGCCCGAGCAGAGCCTGGCGAGCGATCTCAATGGTGATTGTGTGATCGATGACGCCGACTTGGCGATCTTGTTGGATCGATGGTTGGAAGGTACGGTTCAAGTCACCGCTGCCGAACCTCCGGATCCCAACACCTGGTTCCCCTTTGACGAGATCGATCTCTGGTATATGGCTTTTATCGATCAGATGGATGATCCCACTGATCCGAATTTCCCCCTCGTGCTCGCAACCGTGTCCCCCAATGTAAGCGTGGAAAAAACGGGTGGTTTTGATGGAGCAGGGGCGGCGGTCTTTCCGGGCGATAACAATCCGGCGATTGTGGGTGAGGGTGAAAGCCATATCAATCTCAACAATGCCGGTATTAGCAGCCTGGCTGGAGGTGAACTGACGATCGCGCTTTGGGTAAACGGCGATCCTGCATCCCAGCCCTTCAATGACGTTGTGTTCGACGCCGGAGAGGCCGGATCCATGCTCCGGTTCGAGTGTCCGGACTCTCAGGGACGTGTCGTTTTCACTCATGGGATCCAACCCAGGGACATTGTGATCTGGAATGGGGCCAACTCGGCGGACTGGGCCGGGCAATGGAATCACTATGTCTTGGTGAAAGATGCGAACGAGGGAATCCAGCGGATTTATCACAATGGTCTATTGGTGGCAGAGAATTCCCAGGCCTTCCAGGCGACGCTGTCACTCGATGACATGCGGATCGGGGCGACGAACCAACCCTTACCGCAGCGTCCGTATCACGGCATGATGGATGATCTGCGATTCTATGGTTCGGTGCTGCCGCAATCAGCCATTCTCTCATTGGCCGGGGCCGAAACACTGGAACAGGCTCCCGTAACCCCTGCGGATATCAATGGCGACGGTACGGTGGATCAAGCGGACCGTGACATCTTGGATGCCGATATGGGGCGCACGCAACTATGGCCGTAAACGTTGGTGTATGAGAGATAACTGGTCAAGGCATGTAGAAAAAGTGGTCCAATCTTTGATCGCCAGCAAATTGGCTCGGTTTAATGACTGATTTCTTTTCCTCCGGATACTTGACTCGATATCAAACTAAAATTATTTACAAATATTCAAATTTTCGCAAAAAATCGACATTTATTCGGATTCGCTGTAGGCAAAATCAACCTTTGTAGTGTCAGAATGATGACAAGATGTCACCTGGAAATCAGGGTGTTTTTTAGTTCCTGAAAGAGGTGCCATTCCCTGTGTTCACTTTCTATCTTCGGCCCAGATTGCTTTTATTGTTTCCTCCTGACCGAAGCCGGTTGGGACGGTTTTGGAAGGGGTGTTCGCCCAGTACCAGATATTCTTTCCAACAGGGTTGGCCAGTGTTCTGCTGCCGGGCATTTGGAGGTAGCCGTTGGGATCGTGTCGGCGGATCCATTCCCAGGCATACCTGAGCCAGGAGTTGCGGTAGTCGGCAGGTTGGTGAGCGAACCAGCAGATTTCGTCGTAGCCCCATATGTAGTGCATTCCAATGTTCTGGCCGGGTTTACCGCTTGAGCCGAAGTTGTCCAGTTCAACGATGTAGGGCAGGCTGTCACATCGCCAACCACTCGGGCTGATACCGCCTTTGCTGCGGGTGAAGATGCTATCCAGATAGCCAACCTTCAAGACACCCTTCTGGGGCTCGGTGACGACCTCATCGATCCGCAGCGGAAAGGAGTGAAAGTCGAACAAGAGCCTGTCGTCATGGACGATGCCGCCACTGGGGACATGTGCATCAGTGAGTAGAAAATGGCGTCTTGCCTGCTTGGCGGCGTATTGGCGGACGCGGGCCATCATGTCGCGCCAGGCAAGATGATCCGGGTCGCGGTCGTCCATGATCTCGACCTGACCGAAGTGTATGGCCTCGATGCCGATATCCACATAACGTGCGGAGAGATAGAAGAACCACATACGAGTCTCGAGCTTGCTCATATCAGGGACGGATGAGCCGATGCGCCAGTGATCGACGCGGTGGCCGTCGGGGTAGAGCATAGCTTCGTAGTCAAAGTTGCGATTCTCAAAATCGAGGTCAAATTCGTCGAAGACCCACTTAGGAACTTTGAGTGTCTCGACCTGCTTGCTTACTATTTCGAAGGCGGCGGCTTGCAGAACTATATCGGGATCGGCGGCGTGGATTTTTTTTACAATCAGGCGGGCTTCTTCGAGCAACCCATCGAGGCGACTTTCACCGCCCCACATGTAGATAGCTCGGCCGGCGAACTTAACGCCGACATCTCTGAGCATTCGGATGTTGTCGTCGGTGTTGCCTCGCAATTGCTTCTCGACGCGCTCGCCGTTGAGCAACTCCGCGAAAGTAATCGCTCGCGAAAGATAATTCTCCAGCACAGTGCGGGAGATCTTGCCATCGAAGGAATAATCGCGTTCTGCCTTGGTCTCAATGACCGAATCAACCTTAAGCCCTGTAATCCGCGCCCAGTGCGGATTCTGCGGGTCTCCCTGATAGCACTGGATGCTCACCTGGGGTTCGTCACTGCTTCCCGTCGGCCTCGGTTCCGTGCAGATCCCAACGTCAGTCCATTTATCCTCGGGGGTGAGACGGTAGTATCCCCGCACTTGCCCTCCTGTAACCCTGAGCCGAACCGTGAC
>DAOUTT010000045.1 GCA_030668545.1 Anaerolineales bacterium
AAATGATGAGCTGCAAGGGATGCTTCGGGTGGACATTTTCGGATTGTTTTTGCTAGGGAGTATATCTCTACCAGTTGGTAGGGGAGATCGTTTAAGTAGAGAGGAAGAATGGTTTAGAATATCGACGGTGAGCGGTACTCCCCCCAGATTTTTCGCAGGCAATTGCATATCTCGCCGAGTGTGGCGCCAGCTTCTACGGCTTCGATAAAGAGCGGCATTAAGTTTTCCTCGCCTCGGGCAGCTGATGCGATTCGCTGCAATTCAAATTCCATTTGGTCTTTATCTCGCTTGGAGCGGAACTCTTTCAGTCGAGCTCGTTGAGATTGTTCTATCGAGGGATCAACCTTCAGACGCTCAGGTAGTGTTGGCTCATCTGTCTGGAAAGCGTTGACTCCAACGACAATTGTCTCTCCGCATTCGATCTGCTTTTGAGTCTTGTATGCGGCGTCCTGGATCTCTCGCTGCATGTAACCACTCTCAACTGCAGCAAGTGCGCCGCCGATCGCGTCGATATTCTCAAGGTACGCTTTGGCGCGGCTTTCAATCTCGTCTGTCAGAGATTCGACTGCATACGCGCCGCCCAGTGGATCGATCGTGTCGGCAACACCGCTCTCGTGGGCTAAAATCTGTTGGGTCCGCAGGGCTACCTGGACAGCGTGTGTTGTCGGTAGACTGAGTGCCTCATCCAGGCTATTCGTATGCAGGGATTGCGTACCTCCGAGGATGGCTGCCAATGCCTGGATCGTAACCCTGGTGATATTGTTCATCGGCTGCTGGGCTGTCAGGGTTGACCCCGCGGTTTGTGTGTGGAAGCGCAACCGCCAGGATCGAGGGTCACGTGCACCGAAGCGGTCTTGGACGATGGAAGACCACATCCTGCGGGCGGCGCGGAACTTAGCAATTTCCTCAAGAAGGTCGTTGTGGGCATTGAAGAAAAAAGCCATCTGCGGTGCAATCTCATCTACAGACAAACCAGCTTGTATTCCCGTTTCGAGATAGGCAATAGCATTTGCCAGCGTGAAGGCGAGCTCCTGCACGGCTGTAGCACCGGCCTCCCGCATGTGGTACCCGGAGACTGAGATTGTGTTCCAGTGAGGCATAGAGTTCCTGCAATATCGGAAGACATCTGTAGTTAGCCGGATCGCTGGTTTTGGTGGGAAGATGTAGGTCCCACGGGCGATGTACTCCTTCAGGATATCGTTCTGAATAGTCCCTCTTAGAGAAGAAAGGTCGATCGCTTGACGACGGGCGATAGAAATATACATGGCCAGTAGAATAGCGGCTGGAGCGTTGATGGTCATACTTGTTGAGACTTTATCGAGAGGAATGCCGTCGAAGAGCTGCTCCATATCTTCCAAGCTGGATATGGAAACTCCAACCTTTCCCACTTCACCGCTGGCGAGCGGGTCATCCGCGTCGTAACCAATCTGCGTGGGGAGGTCAAAGGCGATCGAGAGGCCGGTCTGACCCTGGTCAAGCAAGTACTTAAAACGTGCGTTCGTTTCCTCGGCGGTGGCATAGCCTGCGTATTGACGCATGGTCCATAGGCGCCCGCGATACATCGTGGTCTGTACACCACGCGTGAAGGGGTGCTCTCCTGGAAATCCCAGGCGGTCGGTATACTCGGCGTCTGCTTTGCGTGGGAGATAAAGCCGTTCAACGGGGATTCCGGAGGGGGTCTCAAAGCGGTCCTTTCTCTCCGGCATGCGCGCGAGCGACTTTGCCAGCGTACCTTCTTCCCACTTCTTGACTGCTTTCCTCAGACGTTTGATCATTATCCTATGTCGCAATTAGGTCTTTCATTCGACCTGGAGGACGCCCAGTAGTTTAGGATCAACTGGTGCAAGTCCTTTAAAATTCTCAAAAGTAATCTCTTCAAAATCTATCGCAAGGGGGCGGCGAATTCGATCGAATAGTTCGAGATAGCTCGCCTGCACTCTTCGCTCCCAGGGCAATCCCAGCTGATCGGACATCAGGCGGATCGACTCGATCGAGGGCCCTTCGATTTCAACGAAGCAACCGAAGGGAAGTTCGTCTAGCATCACCTGGATGAAGTCGATCTGATAGGTTTCACGGTACTTCTCGTATAGGGTGGTGACCGCGTAACCTAACGCTTCAAGGATTTTGCGTCCGCTCTCGAAATCATCGATTTCAATCTCAAATTCATCACGTGTCTCCACTTGTACGCGAGGGCGCTTGAAAGTAAGCGTCGTGCGATTGTCTTGTCGCAGACGGAGGACGTGCTTCTTCCCGGCGAGCTCCCGGTCAGGAGTATCGAAGCGTAGATTGCGCTCGAGAAGGCGGGTCGTTTTTAAAAGTGCGTCGTGGGCGATGACTCGTTTGCGGATGTCTTCCAGATGGCGCAGATAGAACTTCGCTTCGATTTCCATGAACGCCTTCTTTAGGAAAGTATCAGCAATATCTGATTCTGGTCAACGCTCTCACCAGCTTTCACACGGAGGCGATTCACGGTGCCATCACGCGGCGCTTTGATTTCGTTTTGCATTTTCATCGATTCCAGGATGATGACATTGTCACCCCGGGCTACTACCTGACCTTCTTCAATCCGGATGTCTATGACGACTCCGGGCATAGGTGCCTTGATATGAAGATCACCGCTGCGGATTTGAGGGGCACTGGAACTCTGACGCAGTCGCTGCTGGCGTTCGTCCTCCACCTGGACCTCAAAGAGCTGGCCTTGAAGAAGGACTTGAATACCCGTTTCTGTTGTATAGATCGAAGCCTCGAAAGAATGGCCGTCGAGGATAAGAGAGTAAATTGGTTGGTCGCCAACGGACTGAAAATCGGCAGTTAACGGTTGATTGTCTACTTCGATCTTCTGATCTGCCTTGATTTCCACTTCGAATTGTTTGTCACCGATGGTGGTGAAATATTTCATGAACCCTCCACGATAAAGAACTTGGGGCAAACATGGTGTGGGCCAGTGTGTTGATCAGAAAAACATGTTTTGATCCATCCTAGCGATTCATTCTCTCCCACCTTCCGACCCATTTCCAGTTGCTTGTATCACGCTTATCGCGACGAACAATCTGTGATGCGCTCTGGCTTTCCCGGTGTGTGACAAGTGCGGCCATCACTGCTGCGATCTTTGCCAGGTGCTCTTTCTCCTCCTCAAGCTCATCCATGGAGAATCGCTCCTCAACGAAGCGAGTGTCGAAAGAACCGGCAATGAATCGGTGGGAATCCATAATGTGCTGATGGAAAGGAATATTGGTTTTCACGCCCAGGATGCGATATTCCTCAAGGGCGCGCCTCATGCGCAGAATCGCCTCCCCCCGCGTTTCTCCCCAGCAAATCAACTTGGAAATGAGGGCATCGTAATAAGGGGAGATTTCAAACCCTGCGTAGACCCCCGTATCAACGCGGACGCCGGGTCCGCTGGGTGCGATGACCGAATTCAGGGTTCCTGTAGATGGGAGGAAGTTGTTATATGCATCCTCGGCATTTATTCGGCATTCGAGTGCCCAGCCGTTGAAGTGAATATCCTCTTGTGCATAGCGAAGTTTGCGGTCACGCGCGATCCGCAACTGCTCCTTAACGATGTCGATCCCCGTCACAAGCTCAGTTATCGGATGCTCGACCTGCAGGCGGGTGTTCATCTCGAGGAAGAAGAACTTATGGTCTTTATCGACTAAGAATTCGATTGTGCCTGCGTTCAGGTAATCCACTGCACGGGCGGCTGAGCAGGCGACTTCTCCCATCTGCGTGCGCAGCTCATCGTTTACAAACGGAGAGGGGGATTCCTCAAGTAGTTTTTGATGACGTCGCTGCAGGGAGCATTCGCGTTCACCCAAATGAATCACATTGCCATGATTGTCAGCCAGAATCTGGAACTCGATGTGCCGTGCGTTCAAAATCAATTTTTCGAGATATACATTGCCGTCGCCAAAAGAAGCCTCGGCTTCTCTGCGCGCTGCTTCAAGCAGCCCGGGCATCTCTTCCGCGGATTTGACTTCACGCATACCCTTACCGCCGCCGCCTGCTGTGGCTTTTACCAGCAAAGGGAAGCCGATCTTCGGGGCGATTGCTAGCAGGTCATCATCGCTCAGATTACCTTCACCTTCAGTTCCAGGGACGACTTGAATCCCCGCGGCGGTGACAGTGGAACGGGCGACTGCTTTATCCCCCATTGCAGCAATTGCGGATGGTCTTGGACCGATGAATACAAGCCCGGCGTCAAGCACGGCCTGGGCGAAGTCATCACGCTCCGCTAGGAAACCGTAACCCGGGTGAATGGCTCCGGCACCGCTCTTTTTAGCGATGTCGATGATCTTATCACCGCGTAAGTAGGATTCGCGCGCAGCCGCAGGACCCAGCAGGTATGCCTCATCCGCTTGCCGTACATGCAGCGCGGCGCGGTCGGCTTCGGAATAGACTGCGATTGTACGCAGACCTAGTTCATGACAAGCCCGGATGATGCGGACTGCGATTTCACCACGATTTGCGATAAGTACTTTTTCAAACATTCATTCCCTCTAATCTAAGGCAGGAGTCTGCTAATGCTCCTGGGCTGCCAAGAAACGCAGAACTCTTTGGTTGAACTCCTCTGGGATCTCGTGTGGGGGCATGTGGTGAATATCGGGGATCAACCACAGCTGCCCGTCCTGAACCCCTTCAGAGATGTCGACCGCATGCTGGGGTGTCGCATGTTCATCGAGTTCGCCTTGTATGACAAGTGTTGGGCAGGTGATCTTTGGCAAACGCTCGCGCATGTCCAGCTTCTGTGGATTAGTTTCCCCCCAATGGCGGACCCAAGAATCGACAAGATGCCGCGCCCTGTCCCCATGTTCTCGCTCTAATGCTTTCGAGTAGGGCGGCTGTTTGGACGCTTCAGAGATCATTTCTAATCCAGGGAGCATTGTTGGCTCAAAGTATATATGAGCAGCGACGACGACCATCCTCTCGATAAGATCAGGTCTTTCAGAGGCCATGAGCAGCGCGATCGAGCCGCCGTCGCTGTGACCTAAAAGAGAAAGACGGTGAATGCCCAGGTGGTGCAAAAGGGCGTAAGCCTCCTCGGCATCATTGAGGAGAAAATACTCCGCAAATTGCGGACGTAAGTCTGACCGACCGTAACCCCAGCGGTCATATGCGATCACCCGCCATCCGGCGTTGGTGAAGGCGCTTATTTGCCGCCGCCATGAACGGATCGAGCCCAAACCATGGTGAAGGAGCAATAAAACTGGCGCATCGTCGGACCCATACTGCTCCCAGTACAATTTGTGTCCATTGATCTCGAAAAAACCGTGATCGCCGGTTTGCTCAGAGTGGGATATTTCCATGTTTCTTCGCCGGATTAGCATCGCGTTTATTTGAAAGCATCTCCAGACCGTTGATAATGCGCGGTCGAGTGAAACGCGGCTCGATGATGTCGTCTACGTAGCCTCGCGCGGCTGCGATGTAGGGATGTGCAAATTTCTCGCGGTATTCCGCCACCAGCTCGGCTCTGCGTTTCTCCGGGTCTTTCGCATCCGCAAGTTCCTTGCGGAAAATGATATTTACCGCCCCTTCGGGACCCATCACGGCCAGCTCTGCGCTTGTCCAGGCCAGGTTCAGGTCAGAGCGAATGTGTTTGGAGGACATAACATCATAAGCGCCGCCGTATGCCTTGCGAGTGATCAGGGTGATCTTCGGTACGGTAGCCTCGCAGTATGCATAGAGTAACTTCGCTCCATGGCGGATGATGCCGCCGTGCTCCTGACCGGTGCCGGGGAGGAAACCAGGCACGTCGACTAAAGTGATGATCGGGAGGTTAAACGAATCGCAGAAGCGCACGAAACGAGCGGCTTTATCTGAGGAGTTAATATCCAGAACACCTGCTAAATGGGCCGGTTGGTTGGCAATAATTCCGACGCTGTGCCCACCAAAGCGGGCGAAGCACGTCAGGATGTTCTGTGCATAGTTCTCATGGATTTCTAAGAAGACACCGTCGTCGACGATCAGCTTGATCACATCGCGCATGTCATACGGTTTGCTAGGGTCATCGGGCACGATGATGTCCAGATCTTCCTCTGTGCGCAGCCGGTCATCAGTTGTCGGAACGAAAGGAGGGTCCTCTAGATTATTCTGAGGGATGTAGGATAGCAGGAGGCGGATCATATAGAGGCAATCGCCCTCACTCTCAGCCACGTAGTGACAAACGCCGGATGTGCTGGCGTGTGTGTCCGCGCCGCCCAATTCCTCGAAAGAAACTTCTTCGTGAGTGACGGTCTTAACTACTTCAGGACCCGTTACAAACATATAGGAGGAGTTGCGAACCATGAAGATGAAATCGGTAAGTGCCGGGGAGTACACGGCGCCGCCGGCGCATGGTCCCATGATGGCGCTGATTTGAGGGATCACGCCTGAACTGAGCGTGTTCTTGAGGAAGATGTCGGCATAGGCGCCGAGAGAGACGACGCCCTCTTGGATCCGGGCTCCCCCGGAGTCGTTCAGACCGATGACGGGAGCGCCGTTCTTCATGGCCATGTCCATGATCTTACAGATCTTCTCTGCATGAACTTCACCGAGGCTGCCGCCGAAGACGGTGAAGTCTTGTGAGAAAACGTATACCAACCGGCCGTCTATTGTCCCCCACCCGGTTACGACGCTGTCGGCAAGGAACTTCTTCTTTTCAAGATCGAAATCATGCGTCCGATGTGTGACGAACATGTCGGTTTCACGGAAGGACCCTTTGTCTAGAAGCAGGTCGAGTCGCTCTCGAGCAGTTAGGCGACCGCGGTCATGCTGCGTTTTTATCCGCTCGGGGCCACCGCCTTGCAGTGCCTTTTCGCGTTGGTTTTGAAGGAAATCTGCTTTGGAGGAATCACTCATTCGTTTTGCTCCTCATAATATTGACGTACAGATGGTCGAGAAAGTATCCATATCACGATCAGAAAGCATAGTGTCATAACTCCAAAAGTGAAAGGGAAGGAATTACTGGCGAAGTCGGATTGTTGAAGCAGCAAGCGATCGACCCACAGCCACACAGCATAGGCAATTGCACCGATATACGTGAGCTTCGGTGCCCAGCTCCAGCGGAAGAAAAGTGCCAGTGCGGCGATCAGACCTACGCTTCCCCAAAAGCCATTCTTCAAGAGCAGATAGCCCTTGGGAACGCTGATAGGGAGGCCAGGAAGTGTAAACCATGCCGTGAGACCGGCGAATTGCATCACTGAGAAGGTTAACACTCCAGCGGCGAGCCAGGTTACGGGCCGGGGTCTATTCTTCGATGTCAAGGACGATTTTCCCCAGCTGCTCCCCGGTTTCAAGGCGCTTCTGCGCTTCAGGGGTTTCCTTCAGCGGATATTGGCGGTCAATCACTGGCAATAACGAACCCTGGAAGATAAGGTTCATCACGGTTCGAAAATCTTCATGTGTCCCCATTGTGCTCCCAAGTATGCTCAAGTGCTTGGCGAAGACAAAGCGATTATCGATTTCAAACTTTGGACCGCCGGTGTTTCCCACGGTCAGAATCCGCCCACCTTTCTTCGCTGCTCGGAGGCTGAGGGGCATGGTTCCAGCGCCGACATTGTCGACGACCACATCGACCCCTTCACGTCCACTTGCTAGATATACCGCTTTTGACCAGTTATCCTCTTTTGAGCGGTCGATAAGGACATCCGCTCCCAGGGATTCAGCCAGGTGAAGTTTATCAGCATTGGAGCCGACGACGAACACCTTTGCCCCAGCAAGTTTCGCGATCTGGATGCTGGCGCTGTTCACACCGCCCGAGGCGCCGATTATCAGAACGCTTTCTCCAGCTTTAAGGCCACCGCGGGAGATCAGCGAATGCCAGGCAGTGTGGAAAACAAGGCCTGCTGCTGCCGCAGATGCGAATTCGACATCATCAGGGAGATGGAGAAGATTCCTCGCTGGGATGACGACGTACTGTGCAAGCGTGCCGCGAACGGTCTCACCCAGCAAGTGCCATTCCCGGCACATGTTGTCCTTTCCTGCCAAGCAAAAATCACAAACTCCACAGCCGAGGTTCGAATTGATCACGACACGATCCCCGACTTCGAGTCCTTCTACACCTTCGCCCAGCGCAGATATTATTCCCGCTCCGTCTGCGCCGGAGATGTGAGGATATTCGAGCTTCAATCCCGGCCAGCCCTCTCGGACCCACAGGTCGAGTCGGTTTAAGGCTGCCGCCCGTAGTTGGACCTGGACTTCGCCTGCGCCCGGTTCCGGGGCGGGGAATTCGGCGTAACGTAATACTTCGGGATCTCCATGTTGGTCGAATAGAATCGCTTTCAAGAGGCTCTCTCCGTCTATCCTGGAATTGTACTCGCGTTCATTTATTTTCCACTCTATGTAAGTAGAAAAGCAACCGCCCATGGCGATTATAGCGTGGTTGGGTTATTCCATCTGCATAGCTCGAGGTGATTTTCTCGAATGCTGCAGTCTCTTCGGGAAGAATTGCAAACAATGTAAAAGATCCCTGAGGTGAAAAATCGCGTGGCAAATCGTATGGCGGCGGCAGATCGTATGTATGTGCATCGGGAAGTAAATATGCCAGGCTGGGGATCGAGTGCACAGACATCCGATCGCCGCCCGTGAAAAACAAAGGTGTCTGCGGTAGTTCATCCTCGAGGAGTTCGATAATCTCCTGGGTCACTTCGCCGTTAAGGCTGCCGTAGTTCTCGGTGGGAAAATAATCGAGGAAGAGATGTTTAATGTTTTCACCCATCATCAGGACCATCAACAGGCTAATGCCGACTGCGGCGACGGGTTTTAATAACGGCCACCGTCCATTGATGAACACATACATTCCATCAAGTGTAGAGGCAATTAGTATTGCAAGAATCGGAGAGAGAAAGAGCATTCGCTGTCCGTTTGGCGCCTGGATGCTCAACCCGCCGACAAGGAGTACGGCCAGGATGGTGATCAGGATCAAGCCGCAGCGCGCCTCGCGGAAGCGTATCGCACAGTAGATAAGGCCGATGGAGAAGATCCATGCCGAAGCTCCGATCAGCATAGGGATTCCGGAGCCATAATAAACCCCTTGGGTCTCGGCGACGGTCAAACCGAGTGCAGTTACCCAGATTTGCTCGAACACCAGTCCGACGGGGGTTGTTCCCAGTGCTTTAGCAGCAGGCCCGATCCAGCCAGGTATGAGCATCGAAACCCTGCTGGCGGTGAAGAATAGGCTCTCAGGGTGGCGAAGATATAAAAGTACGAGAGGAAGGGACACACTCAGGGCAACCAGCACCATGCATACAAACCCAGGCAGGCGTGACTTCCAGCCTCCGCCTCGCCTCGCCAGCCAGATCATCCAGAGTACGAGCAGGATGGGGATCAAGTGTGATGTAGTGTAGAAATATTGCGCGAAGCCGAGAGCCAGACCGGCGAGCAGAAATGCTCGGCGATCATTGAATTCCCATGCGTTCCAGAAAGCGCCCAGAGCGATGACGAAGAAAAGTCCATCCCATATATTGTTATAGGCGACGCGGCTGAAGAAGATATGGTGATGGAATGCCATCAACCATGCTGCGCTGAGCAAAGCGACACGCCGGTTGAAAAGCGACCTGCAGGTCCAATACAGGGCAGGAATAGTCATTGCTCCAGCCAAAGCTGAGACCCAACGGATGGCGATCACGGTTCTTCCTAAAACCCGTTGGGCTAAAGATAATATCCAGAAGTAAAGCGAAGGGAAGGAAAACCAACCCAAACCGAGAATGTTGCTCCTGCGACCGTCAAGGAACTCCCAGGCAGTGAGTCCGGCGGAGCCCTCATCCCCGCTGAGAACGTAGGGCATGTGGTCTGCGCCCCATGCGCGCAGGATAATGCTCGCAACAGTGAGCGCGAGGATGACGGCAATCTCCCACCGATCCCAGCGTTTGCGTTCTTGAGGCGGGCTGTTTTTCCAACAGCCGATAATTGTCAGGGCGATACCGGTGAGCCAGAGTGGGGCGGCGATTCGACTGATGGCAATGGCGTTGTCGCCAGTTGCGGCGAAGGCAGCAGTGGAGAGCATCAGCCCGACGAGGATCATCCACCCCCGCTGGGGCGTGATCTCAAGCCAACGTGCGAAGCGGTCTATAGACACGCGCACCAACCATTTCTAGATTAATAGAGCTCGAGTTCGTGGACATGGATCTTGAACGGGCTCCCGGGGG
>DAOUTT010000301.1 GCA_030668545.1 Anaerolineales bacterium
AGGGAATCGTCCACCTTGAAGACCTGCTGATGCGCCGAGCACGCCTAGGATTGACCCTGCCCCAGGGCGGCTGGCCGCTGATAGATAGAGTGCGCACCGTTGCGCAGCCTGAACTGGGGTGGGACGACAATCGCTGGACCCGCGAACAAGATGCTTATGCAAGACTCTGGAACGATAGCTATCGGCCACCATCCTCCCCTAGAATAGCCATCCCGCCGCAATAAAACCTTTTCGCAGCCTTCGGAGAACACAGAATCTAACCTTGCGTTCTCCTGGATTGTTGTTTTCCTGGGACGTCCAGAAGAGCGGTGATACAATCTCGACCTATAGAGGACTTATTCTATGAGAATCAAACATCACCTGCTATGGCTCGCTTTTGCTGTTGCCCTTATGCTGAACGGCTGCCAGATCTCCGCAAGCACACCCACTGTGCCTGCGTCTCCCGCGACTGCATTACCCACACCTACTCAGACAGCCGCATCTCCGACGCCAACACTAGAAGTGACAGATGAGTCAGCTTGTCCCCCTCTCGACGCAGACCTTCTCTTCCAAATGGAAGAAATCGAATCCCAGGTGACCCAGTTGCGCGGTATCCTGCCGTCCGAATCCGTCAGCCGCAGCTTGCTCACACCGGACCAGCTTCGCGAGACTGTGATTCATGATTTCCTCGGTGATTACACTCAAGAAGACGCTCTTCAGGATGTTCGCCTTCTCTCTCTTTTGGGGTTAATCGAACCAGGGATCGATCTGTGGCAGCTCTACGCCGACCTCTTTACCGAACAGGTCGCCGGCTTCTATGACACCGAAACGGATGAAATGATTGTCATCTGTGGTTCGGGATTTGGGGGAGTTGAACGTCTCACCTACGCACATGAATACACACATGCACTTCAAGACCAAGCCTATGACATCAGGGACGGCCTTCAATACAACAACGACGCCTGTGAAGCCGATAGCGAACGCTGTTTTGCAATCCAGGCCTTGATAGAAGGCGATGCAACGTTGCTCCAGGAGCAATGGCTGCGGACGTTTGCGGGAGACGAAGATCGCTCAGATCTGCTCGAATTCTTCGCCGATTTCGATATGCCGGTATTCGATAGTGCACCGGCCTACATACAATCTGAACTCACCTTCCCTTATTTCTGGGGATTGAATTTTATCCGCACTCTTTATCTTGATGGGGGATGGGCTGCTGTCGATACTGCTTATCAAAACCCTCCGCTTTCAAGCGAACAAATCCTCCATCCGGAGCGTTATCCAAAGGATCCTCCGGTAGATCTCGTTTCACCGAATGTGGCAGATGCGCTCAGCTCCGGTTGGGAAAAGACCGTGCACGACGTGCTCGGCGAGTGGGCCACACGCATGGTCCTTGACGAATATCTGCCCATAGACGAGGCATCATTAGCGGCCGAGGGCTGGGGTGGCGACCTGCTCTTATTTTTCTATCAAGAAGAAGATGACGTCGATGCATTGGTATTGATTACACAATGGGATACCATGCGAGATGCACATGAATTCTCCGCGGCCTTCCTTGATTACGGCCTGGCCCGCTACGGAGATCCAGAAAGACCTTCCTCTACTTCGGCACGATGGATGGCTGAAGATGGCATCACCTACTTCGAGCGTGTCTCCAACCAGACGATCTGGATCGTGGCTCCTGACGAGCAGACGCTGGAGGCTTTGCAGAAAGCAGTCCCGCTTCCGTTGCGGACGAGCTCGTGACGGACCCCCTTGACATTTCTCGTATCAAGGCGATCTGTTTTGACCTCGACGGCACTCTCATCGACACAGACGAGAAGTACGTCGCCCGTGCTGCCCGGTGGCTGCGCCCCCTCTCCACTATTCTGCCCGACAGCAATCCAGAGGCTCTTGCCCGCCGCGTTGTCATGGCCGTTGAGACCCCTGTCAATGCAACACTGGGTTTGTTTGATCGCTTCCATTTGGATGAGTTTTTTGGACCGCTGCTTGACAAGCTCCACAATTCACGCGGCCTTGCTGCGGTGGATGAGATAAGCATGATCCCTGGCGCTCTATCCACGCTGGAGCGCCTTGCCCCACGTTTCCCTCTCGGAATTGCTACATCCCGAGACCGATGGAGTGCGGCAGATATCCTGGAAGCAGAGGATCTTAATCGCTTCTTGCAGTGCGTGGCGACTGCCCGAACGACGCTCCGGGCAAAACCACACCCTCAACCGATCATTTGGGCTGCTACTCAACTGGGTGTTCATCCTCAATCCCTGCTCATGGTTGGCGACACAACAGTCGACATCCGCGCTGGGCGTGCCGCCGGTGCACAGACGGCTGGTGTTCTCAGCGGTTTTGGCGAGAGGGCTGAACTCACAGAAGCCGGGGCGAATGTCATTTTTGATCGAACCCTGGACCTCGCCGATTTGCTACTTGATGAAAACATCAATGATTAACGGAATCTGTGATCGAGCGTCGATGGATTCACTCAGCACGACAGGCTCATCCTACTCTGTCGTTCTGAGGAGCCCTTCGACAGGCTCAGGATAAACTCCGCGACGAAGAATCTCGTTCCCGGAAGAACCGTCCTCCTGTCCAAAGAACAAGAGGCTGCACTTTAACTCTGAAAGACAGCCCACATTAAACACTGTGCCGTAGCACTTGATACCCGGAGCAATCATGAGAGAATCACAAATTCATGCAGTTACAGGTGCCTATGGCTACTCAGGAAAATACATTGCCTGGAAATTGTTGGAAAAAGGGCATACAGTAATCACGCTGACTAACTCTCTGCACCGCGCAAACCCATTCGGACAGAAAATACAAGCCTACCCCTTCAACTTTACTAACCCTGCGGAACTGATTGAATCACTGAAGGGCGTATCTGTTCTTTACAACACCTACTGGGTTCGCTTCAATCACAAGTTGTTCCGCCATGAAGATGCCGTTAAGAATACTTTGGTTCTGTTTGCTGCCGCCAAGGCGGCCGGGGTTAATCGTATTGTTCACATAAGCATAACCAACCCATCGGAGAGCTCTCATCTAGAGTACTTTAGCGGCAAAGCAAGACTCGAGAAAGCGCTTATAGACTCGGGCCTTTCTTATTCAATACTTCGCCCCACTGTCCTGTTCGGCAAAGAGGACATTCTCATCAACAATATAGCCTGGCTCCTGCGGAAACTCCCCGTATTTGGCATTTTTGGTGATGGCGAATATCGTCTCCAGCCGATTTACGTATACGATCTCGCGGCGATGGCCGTTGATGAAGGAGAAAACACCGAAAATTCTATCGTGAATGCCATTGGCCCC
>DAOUTT010000079.1 GCA_030668545.1 Anaerolineales bacterium
GGATGGGTTCCATCCAGCGGCGAGGTTGAAGAAGCTCCTATTTCCTTCTCGGATGCTGAACTCGAATCAATCGACGCTGGGGATAATCAAGAGGAAACCGGTGAACTCGCCCCCGCGGATATCCCGGGTTGGGTCCAGGAAATCGCCCCCGAGATTCCCGATGATTCCACTGAAGCTGACGAACCGGCAGCGGCCCCAGTGGGCAAAGCAGAATTTATGCCTGACTGGCTCTCGGATATCGCCTCTGACGCTGAGCAGATCACACCTGACCCGATGCCTCCATCTACGGATGATCCACTAGAAGAAGCTAAACCTGTCTTGAGCGCAGATCCGTCAAGCGTCGATGAAAGTGCCGATGAAGATCTTATTGCGAAGGATGATGCTCCTGAAGTACCCACGTGGATTGATCCGCAAGCGCCAGGCGCAACATCCACCATCATCACATGGCTCGACGATCGCCCGAGCAAGGATGCAGAACCTGAGAAAGCAGAACTCCCAACAGAAGCAGTAGAAGAGACCATTGAAGACGCCCTCGCGGAGGCGGATACCCCCTCCTGGCTGGATGAGATCGCAGAAGGAGATGAAGTCCCTGAGTTCGAAACCAAAGCCCCTGAACCAGAAACCGAAAGCCCATCCTGGCTTGCCGGTCTAGCAGAAGCAGCATCACAGCAAGACCTTGAGCCTGAGCCAACTGTCGGTGATGAAACTCCGGAAAAGCCAGATGAAGAGGCTGCACCTGAGTGGCTTGAAGGAATCAGTGAACTGGAAGAGGAGCCTGCCCCCGTACCCGCCAACGATAATGCTCCCGATTGGCTGCAAGGCATCGCTGAACCCGAAGCTGTCGATACAGCCATGACTCCAGAAGAAGATCACGAATCTAGACCTCCTGATTTGGTCTCTGATGTCGAGAAAGCGGCTGAAGAGCCGGCTGTTGCAGCGGCACAACCACAGGATGATGTCCCAGACTGGCTGACTGGCATTGCCGATTCGGTAGTTGAGAGGACTGTTGACGAAGACTTTCTAGCGGAAGCGGATCCAGAGCCTGCAGAGAGAGCTGCGGAAGTACCTGGAGAGGCGCCTGGCTGGTTGCATGAGTTTGCCGACTCAGCTGAAGAAATTCCGGATCCTGTGAGCAAAGTTGACGAACCTGAGATAGACGTACAATCTCTCCAGCAACTTGAGGAGGAGATTGGTGCCCATGCAGTTGATGCATCTCCACCCGATACCCTGGGCGTAAGCGATGAAGTTGACGATGATGAGGTCTTCCGGTGGCTAGAGGATCTTGCTGAGACTCAAGAAGCTGAGGAAAGCAAGTCTTTAACCCCACCTACGGAAGGGCTAGGTGAAGCGGCCCGGGTACCCTCTCCGACGATCAGCGAAGTCGTTCCTCCTGAAGAAGCTGGTGAGAGTATGCAATGGCTCGAGGATCTCGCCTCACAGCGAGGTATGGATGTAGATATCGGAGCAACTGTCCCTGACGTATTGCCTGCTGAAACGCTTGTCTCGAAACCTCCCCCGGTTCCAACCGAGGAAATTGACACTGCAAGCGATATTGCTCCCGACGATGAGACCATCATCTCGGCAGTTGCTCAGGAAACGTTTCAAGAAGAGCCGATGCCGGAAATTCCCGGATGGCTTGATGAAGCAACGTCTGCCGCAGATGCGGTACCCCCTGAACCTGCAAAAGAAGCTGCCCCTCCTGCCATCAAAGAGGAAATTCATCCTCCGGAACCAACCCCCGTCGAGGCTGTACCTGTGGTTGAGCCCCCTCCTGTCCCTGAACCCATCGAGGAGGTTATTATCCCGCCAGAAGCTGCTCCTCACATCCCAGCCGCTGAGAAAGCCCCTCCGGAAGCTGAGAAGGTAGAACCTGCTGTGGAAGTTGCACCATCGAAATATAAGGAACCTGCTTCGCAATTACTTCAGGGCGCACGCCAAGCCCTCACCGCTGGCGATGCTGGGCGAGCCTTATCAGATTATAAGAAGTTGATCGAGAGAAAACAGGATCTCGACACGGTGATCAGCGACTTGGAGCACGCGCTGGAGCGTTACCCGAACCTGCCGGCGATGTGGCAAGTTTTAGGGGATGCATACATGAAGTCAGATCAACTCCAAGAGGCGATCAACGCATATCAACGAGGTATGGAGGTCGCTTGATCACTTCCATCTCTCGATTATTAAAACTAAACTCGGGGTCTCCTCCCCGAGTTTATATTTTATGGAGGTAACCTTGGAGCAAACTCTTGTCCTAATAAAACCAGATGGCGTTCAACGTGGTCTCATCGGTGAGGTCATTCACCGCTTAGAGAACCGTGGCCTCCGACTGGTCGGTGCGAACTTTCAGCAAATCTCGAAAGATTTCGCAGAACTTCATTACGCAGTACACAAAGGCAAACCTTTTTACGATGGATTAATTGACTACATCACCTCCGGACCCGTGATGGCGATGGTCTGGGAAGGTCCCAATGCGATCTTAGCGGTTCGGCAGACAATGGGGGCTACAAAGCCTACAGAAGCCGCCCCAGGCTCGCTCAGGCACGATTTTGCCCTTGAAGTGGGGAGAAACCTTACCCACGCATCCGATTCCCCTGAGACAGCTCGAGCAGAGATCGAACTTTGGTTTAGAGCCGATGATCTGGTCAAGTGGGATCGCGATATTGACCGCTGGGTATTTGAAGCCTAAAAACACGCTCACGTCACACCCAAACTTCCACATGGAGCTACCCTTATACCGCTCGCCGTCCTGACAGGTGCGAGGGGGTCAGCTACGAGCGGAGTCCCTGCCTTCCGCGGCGTCGAAAGCCTCTGGATAATAACGAACGGATGATCTTGCTACTCTAATTGCCCTCCATCGAGAACTACACAGAAGAAACGCCGATCAGATCGATCGGCGTAAAGTGACAAGCGGATTACTGGATTGGTGAGTGTATCCGCAGAACAATTTGTGGCGCCTATTGCATATGAAGGATCACTCTTCCTTCTTTCCATAGATCCTCGAGAGCGTAGTATTCCCGCATAGCGGGAGAGAAGATATGGATGACTAAATCTCCATAATCGATCAGGGTCCAACCTACACCCGTCTTACCCTCGACACTCTGTGCCTGGATGGAATGGCTTTTCTTAAGGGAAACCTGTACCTCGTCGGAGAGTGCACGGAGCATCCTTTCACTCGTCCCGGAGCAAATTACGAAATAATCGGTAAAAGAACAGACGCCGATAAGATCGAGAAGGAGGATGTTCTCACCCTTCTTCTTGTCGAGCGTATCCACTATGCTGTGAGCAAGTTCTAATGCGTTCTCTATTGCTGCCTCCTAGGATTTCAATTTTACAGGGTTCCCTCTAACACCAATTTTACTGCTTCCTCAGGTGTTTCTACGATTTGAATTGGCGTTCGATTCCCATCTGTATCAAGTGGGTCCCATGTTCTCAAACCCACAACCTGCTTCCCGCTCTTAAGCGCGAATGCAATCTCTGAGAGTGTACCAAACCTGCCACCGATCGCGATCACAGCCTTACCTGCCCGGGCGACGATCACGTTTCGCCCCTCCCCAAGCCCTGTGGGAATAGCGATCGTTAAAAACCGATTCCCTTCATCCAAAGTCAACCCCGGGAGGATTCCTATCGTGACCCCCCCAGCTTCTTGAGCGCCACGGCATACAGCTTCCATTACGCCCCCTCGCCCGCCGCAGATTACAGTAATGTCGTTGGCTGCAAGCAGTCTGCCCACACTCTCGGCCGCTTGGGATTCCCATTCAGAGCACTCACTAGGTCCGATCACGCTGATTATTGTTTTTCTTGTCATTCGCCACCTTTACTCCCCAGAGTATACTCGCCCAGTGGGAAATACTCGGCTCCTGAAGGTTTTAAAATACTTTCTATGAGGTGGATTTCTCTAACCTCGAACTGCCCAATCTGCCCTACAACAAACTCATTTACTGCATCCTGGAGTTGGGTTAATTCTGACTTTGAAGCATTACGTCTTACTCGTCCCAGGGTGAGGTGTGGGTGAAATGGCCTTCCCTCTTTTTCAAATCCTAAGGGAACTAGTTTCTCGTTGATCGAGGATTGCACCTGCGCGAGCGTGCCCTTATCCTCAGTGATTCCAATCCATAAAACTCTTGGCCTATGGCGATTCGGAAAACAACCGAATCCCCCAATGCGTAGTTTGCAGGTTGGATGCTTTTCGACCTCTCGTTCAAGGATCTGATGGATCTCTCCGAGGCTGTTATTGGAGATCTCGCCCAGGAATTTAAGCGTTAGATGGACCCCTTCGGACCGCACCCAGCGCACGGATTCACCACGGATGAGAACTCGCAGTCGATCGATCTCCCCCTGGAGATTCTCCTTGATTTCCACAGGGATATTCACCGCAATAAACGCCCTCATCATACGCATGTTTTACCTGAAACTCTTCGCCCCGTCAAAGTCTGGTTTATACAAACAGTGCCGGTAACTTTGGTAATTTGCCATGCGCTCCCTTCGTTGATGTGTGACTATACGCAATTTCCCTGTGTAAAGAACAAACACCTTTTATGTCGATAAATGGGTTCTCCTATTGATCCAATCCCATTCAATAGGTAGAATTGCGCTATGGTACCCAAGCTCAAGAGGAGGGATTTCATGAAGCTGGCAGGTCTCGCTGCCGGCGTTTCCGTTATTAAACCCCCTCCTCCAACTTCGTTTATGAAACCTTACGGCCTCGGACGAGTCGCGGATACCTGGATTGGTCTTTATAAAGAACCGAGCTTCAGCGCTCCTCTGCTGACAACCATCCACCGAGATACCCTGCTAACTTTGCTGAAACGCGAAGTCTCCGATGAAGGTCCGCTCCACAATCCACTTTGGTATCGGGTTCCCGACGGTTATGTTCATTCAGGGAAAATCCAGCAGGTAACATGGAATACGCAGTCACCCTGGACAAAGATCCCCGAGACAGGCGGCCTATTTGAAGTCGCCGTCCCATACACACGCAGTTACCGCGAGGCTGATCCGCAATCAGATCCACTTTATCGCCTCTATTATCAATCGATTGCATGGGTTGAGGCACTTGTTGAAGGTACGGATGGTCGTCTCTGGTATCAATTACTTGACGACCTGCTCAAAATCAACTATTTCGTACGCGCTGAACACCTGCGCCGAATTCAACCAGAAGAGCTCAAGCCACTCTCCCCCGATGTGCCTGTAGGTGCTAAACGGATAGACATCTCCCTCGCTCATCAGGAGTTAATGGCTTACGAGAATGATCGGCTGGTATTGCGAACAAGGATCGCAAGCGGCACCCCGAGTTCCCGTCCCCGTCCCAATGGAATCCCGACGGCGACACCACGGGGAAGGTTTTACATCACCCAGAAGATGCCTCTCCGCCATATGGGGGACGGCCATATCACTGCAAATCTCGAGGCTTATGAACTTCCGGGCGTACCCTGGGTATCCTACTTCACCAACACAGGCGTAGCCTTCCACGGCACATATTGGCATTGCGATTACGGACGACCTCAGAGTCATGGATGTATCAACATGCGACCTGAGGAAGCGAAATGGCTCTTCCGCTGGTCCACGCCTACCATCGAAGCGGATGTCATCTTAGCAACGGGGCATGGGACATCCGTGTTCGTCTATTAACGAAGTTTTAATCCAACAGAAAGGGAGTCTTACCAGAGAGGACAGTACTGACGAGGGTTTCCTGTAATGCGGTTATCGCTTTGCGTTCTCCCCCTTCACACGGTCGAACAGATCCCCTAGCTTCCCTGTCTCACCATACCCACTTGCCCCATGGCTGATCGCTGCTTGCCCTTCTTCATCCGTGAGCGCATCCGCGATGACATAGATCTCCATCTCCTCCGGTATCTGCCGCAGCTGCTTGATCAACCAATAATCTCGCTCCTGAGCAAGCCGCGCATTGGTTAGCACCAACCCAATCCGCACGCGTTCAGCTAAAGCAACCGCCTCCCCCACTGAGCGCGCTTCAACAACGGGATACCCAAAAGCCTGGATACGGAGGATCATATTCTCCCGCAGAACATCATCCGGTTCGACGATGAGCACTCTAGAAGCTGGATGAATGCCGCCGTGCAGCGCAGTATGAATCGTCGCCAGGAGAGCGCCCGTACCCTCTGCCCGGAAGAGAAAACTCGCCGTTCCCATCTGAACCTCACCTTCGGGTCCGGGATACGTGGTAAGAAACAGGACAGGTATCTCTTGAGTGCGGTGGTCCCCTTTCAACAGCATGGCTAGATCGAATGCCGAAGGAGTCCGCGCACGAAGGTCAAGGATGATCAGATCGGGTTTATCAGCCAGCGCCAACGTAATAACATCCTCTGCATTTGAGGACACAAGGACACGATATCCTCCCCCCACAAGATCATTCGCCAAGAGATCGCGCAGGTCTGGATCTTCGACGAAGATAAGTAGAGAGTTCGCAGTTTGTGAGCCTTCCGGAATGTGCGTTTCAACCGCCCGGCGAATTTCAGAGATATCAGCACTGGGCTCGATTGCTGCTCTGAGCGGCATAGCAATCCAGAGTCGGATGCCCGGGCCACTCGTTGTCTCTTGCCAAATATGACCATGGAAACCTTCGATTGCAGCTCTGCTTTCCTCGATCTTGATTTCTACATTCTCAAGGAGAGAAGAGACGCCACTTTCTTCAGATTCAGCAAAAGGAGCTTCAATATCTGAGATGGAGAGTAGCATCCATGGACCGGCATGCAGCGTCTCGCTGGACACTTCAGTCTGCGAGAGATGATCGAGTGAGGGACTGCCGCCAGGAGCAATCTGTGCCCGTACACGCACTTCCGTACGCACAGTTCCCGCGATTACTTGTGAGAGCAAATCACCTAAGGCGCTTGCCAGAATGGTTTCGTCAGCAATTATTGCCGGTAAGTGCGCCGGGAATTCCGCAATTACTGCCACAGGTCTATCCCCGGCGGTATCCGCAATCGAACCTATCGCTTCTTCAATTGTTTTTTGTATATACACCCAATCGGACATATCTAAACCCAGCTCTAGTCAAGAGCGCTGTTATTTTTACTAGCTGAATCACCATTCTAGTCTACTCGACAATCCAACCAATGCGCCTTGCGAAATAATAACAAATTGGACACTGACGCCACTGCATTGTAGAATCCATTTCATGGAAGCTCAAGTAGCGGTTGTAAAAGTCGGCAAATACGCAACTTCAGAAAGCGGTGACACACTTGAAATGACCGAAAGACCTGGCGGAGGGTTATCCTTCGTTCTGGTTGACGGCCAACGCTCCGGCAAACCCGCAAAGCTGATCGCAAACGTTGTCGCCCGGAAAGCAATCAGCCTTCTCGCAGAGGGTGTGCGTGATGGCGCCGCTGCACGCGCCGCCTCAGATTACCTGCACACATACCGCTCCGGGAAGGTCATGGCGACCTTAAATATCCTCTCCATCGATTTATCAAGCCAGACGATGGTAATCACGCGCAATAATCATGCACCGGCCATTCTCATCGAGGACGAACAAATCCGGGTTCTCGATGAGGATGTCGATCCAGTCGGAGTCCGGCGGGGAATCCGCCCTTCGATCACAGAAATCCCACTCCAAATTGGTCTAACGGCAATTATCTTCACCGATGGTTTGATTCACGCTGGAGCTCGCTCAGGTACCGCCTTCGACGTGCTCGCGTTTGTACAAACGCTCTATGAGCAGGGTCCGCCAAATCCGAGAGAATGGGCGGATCGTCTGCTCGAGCGCGCGGTCGAACTCGATCAGGGACGTCCGGCAGACGACATCAGCGTTCTCATAGCCGCGGCGCTGCCCCGAGAAGGTGATAGTGAAACTCGTCGACTGCTAGCACGCATGCCACTCTGAGATAGATATTTTTAAAGATTCGTCCCCTTAGAAAGCGCGGGAAATAAACAGAATGAGGATCGCGATTGTGGGTCCCTGCGGATCTGGGAAAACCGTCCTGGTCAACGGCCTGAAGCAGCACGACTATCTTGCCCGTCAGATCGCACAGGAGCACTCCTTCGTACAAGATATGTGGCAGGTGCTGACGAAACCGGATATTTTAATATACCTGGACGCGACCTACGAAACGTGCACGGAGCGGAAGGCGTTGAACTGGAAGCAGCACGAATATACAGAGCAGCTCCGCCGAGTGTCGCACGCCCGGGAGCCCTGCGATATCTATCTCTCAACGGATGACCTGTCGACCGAGCAAGTTTTGAAAGAGATCCTGGACCAGCTTCAAGCGATTTCAAGCTAAGGCTGCTCCTTTTTCCCCACCACAGATCTTCCTGGCTGTCATTTCGAGCCCTTCGGCGGTGCTCCCCACTCCGCTTCGTTCCAAGGGCGCAGAGCGATACCAGAAACTTCCCCCAACAGAAC
>DAOUTT010000150.1 GCA_030668545.1 Anaerolineales bacterium
AAACCATCGAACTCATCAGCGTGGATCTTGAGTGGAAAGCCGATCTCCTTGGCGCACGCGAGGATACGGCGGCTCTGACCAAGGTTAAAGGCGCCGGTCTCGCAGAAGACATCTACGAAGGGTAAAGGTGCTCCGTTCGCTTCCTTCGCCCACCAGTGCTTGACCGCAGGGAGCATCTGCTCGACGATCTCAACGGTGTAAGCCTCATACCCTTCTTCCCCAGAGTCAGTGTATTCTGGAGGCAAGGCGTGGGCACCGAGGAAAGTCGATGCTAGCTCTATGGGACCTTCGTCGTTAAGCAAGAGAATCGCTTGAAGCATCTTGAGTTCGGTTTCCAATTCAAGCCCGTATCCTGTTTTCGCTTCGGCAGTTGTTGTGCCATGCGCGAGCATGCGGTTAAGCCGTAAGCGAGCCTGGGTGACAAGCGAATCAATACTGGCAGCTCTTGTCTGTTTAACGGTTGAGATGATCCCGCCACCCGCATCCATGATCTCCATATAGCTGGCGCCAGCGATGCGCATCTCGAACTCAGCTGCCCGATCTCCTGCAAAAATCAAGTGTGTGTGGGGATCGACGAAACCCGGGAGCACAACGCTCCCACCGGCATCTATTGTCCGCTGCGTACTGAACCGGCGCTGGATTTCATCTGTTGACCCGACCGCAAGAATATCTCCATCAGAGACCGCGATTGCGCCATCCTCGATAATCCCAAGATTGCCCAACGAGCCCCCTCTTTGCGGTCCGCCAGAAAGTGTGAGGAGTTGGGATGCTGAATGAATAATCAGGTCTGCCCGAGATTTGTCCGTCATAGGTCGTCCTCTGTTGAAGTTATCTTATTCTACCTTGACCCAAACAATCAGGATGGGAAGGGCGATGATTGCCATCGCCGCTCCGAAGGCAGAGCTTGCCAATATATGTATGTCAAACAGCGCCGGACCGATCAGTGCGCCCAAAGCCCGACCGCCGGCGGCTGCGGTTATGCTGGTTGCCATCAACGTGGCTCGGGCGGAGGGTTCCAGCTCGGTGAATAGGGAGATCAGGGTGACGAACGTGAACTCGAAGGTGAGATAGAAGAGAAAGAGTCCGATCAAGGCGGGGATCAGGCTCACTCCGAGAAAGGGCAGCAGAAGGCAGGCGACTGTGATGGAGATAATTCCCAGACAGAGAGCGCGGATTTTCCCCAATTGGTCCGCCAGGCGGGCTACTAATCCCACGCCGCTCAGTTCAGCGAGCCCGATGAGCACAGAAGCTGCGCCCAGGGCAACCACCTGCAAACCGAAGGAGTTTTCGAGCCAGAGACCATAGATAACGTTGATGGATTCATTACCGATGTTGATCAGAAGAGAGACAGTGAGCGCCGCGAGCGTGGAAGGGCGAGAAAGGATTGTCCTGAGTGCATGCATCAGCGTTGGTCGTTCTGAATCAGCGGCGGAATCAGAGGGGATTGCACGCCAGACGAAGAAGGCTGCTAGGGCGGCGAGAATCCCCAGGATGGGGAAGGGAGCTACCCAATTACTTCGGTAGATGATCCAACCGATGATTGGCAAACCTACCAGCGCCGCACCAGACCAGCCTATTTCCGTGATCGCGATCGCACGCCCCCGCAAGTTGTATGGGACTCTATCCCCGAGATAGGCTTGCATCGCCGGATCGAAAATAACCTTCCCGAGAGAGCCCAGGAGCAGAGCGATGAGGAAGCCGATGTACGAAGGCCATAGGAGAACTACGAGGGAACCCCCCGCGAAAATACTCAGCCCCATGAGCATTGCCGATTTGCGACCCATTGAGTCGCCCGCCGATCCGATGAATGGACTTAGGATGCCGAGGCTGGATCGGGCGGTGATCGCCAGCGAGATGGCAGAGATATCAACCCCGAGCGCGCGAGCTAATGTTGGCAAGAAGGGGTAAACCATCCTGAAGCCGGTGTCCAGGATGATTCGGGTTATCAGGAAGAGCGATAACTGGCCGCGCAGCGGAGCAAGCGATGGCTTTTTCATCGGCGCGCAAGTGCTCGTTGGTGCAGCCAGAGGCTAAGCCACCATAGGGCAAAAACACATAAACCTAACAGGATGAAGAAGAAAAATTGGATCTCGAGCGAATTTGAGGAAAGGATTGGAGAGGGAGGGTGCATTACCTGCTCCGTCCGTGCCAGACTGAACCAAAGTGCGGCGAAGTATCCCATGTTGATTAAGCTGGTGTAGCGGGGTTTCTTCAAGATCAGGATGGCGAGTTGAAGCAATATGCCGATGACGGCAAAATCTATGGCGAAACGGAAGCGTGGTTCAGTGAGGTAGAGCCCATTCCAATTTGCCTGCATTGTCCATAGACTGAGCGGCAAGTAGGTGATCCAGAAAAAAAGCCCGGCTTGCCCTAATGCGCGCGACCAGGTGTGCAGCGATTGGCTTGATAATAGCCACCCCATGATACCTGCCACCGCAGCTGCGCCGAAAGCGATGAGCGCCGTCCACACCCATGCACCGTGAATGTAAACAAGCCGAACGTTGGTTCCTAACGAACGTTCAGCAGGGCCGAAAAGCGAAGCAACGGCGATGACGATAAGGGTGAGCAGGAATAGCCAGAGAGATTTATTTCTACGCATAGGATGGGTATTTTACCCGGAAGTCACGATGGGATGGAAAATTACGTCCAGAGATGTAAAAATCCTGTTCTGCTGCGATTGGTTTGATTTCATCGTTGGATCTGATGGACCATTCTCAGGGTCTATTTCAGCATCGGCATCTTTAACTTATGATGTCGAGCGGCTGCAATTGCCTCCTCATATCCGGCATCAGCATGGCGGACGATCCCGGTACCGGGATCGGTCGTCAGCACACGTTCAATCCTTGCCGCAGCTTCTGGCGTTCCATCAGCGACGATTACCTGCCCGGCGTGTTGGCTATAGCCTATGCCGACGCCGCCTCCGTGATGGAACGAGACCCAGGTTGCGCCACCTATGGCGTTAAGCATGGCGTTCAACAGCGGCCAATCGCTGACGGCATCCGTTCCATCGAGCATCCCTTCAGTCTCTCGATTGGGTGAAGCAACCGAGCCTGCATCGAGGTGATCGCGACCGATAACGATCGGCGCCTTCAACTCGCCGCTGGCGACCATCTCATTGAAGCGTAAACCGGCCTTCACCCTTTCGCCGTAGCCCAACCAGCAGATGCGCGCTGGCAATCCCTGGAATTGGATCTGCTCCCCCGCCATTTTTATCCAGCGAAGCAGGTGTTCATCTTCCGGGAATAGTTCGGCGATGGCTTCGTCTGTGCGGTAGATATCCTCCGGATCGCCGGAGAGAGCCACCCACCGGAAAGGGCCTTTTCCAAGGCAGAAGAGGGGCCGAACGTAAGCTGGAACAAAGCCGGGGAAGTCGAAAGCATCCTGTACTCCATGGTCGAACGCGCGTTGGCGCAGGTTGTTGCCATAATCGAAAACCTCCGCACCGCCCCTTTGGAAGGCAAGCATGGCTTCGACGTGGCGAGCCATGGATATCATCGATAGACGGGCGTATTCTTCGCGATCGTTCTCGCGCAGCTGGTTGGCGTCCTCGAGGGTCAAACCGTGAGGGACATAGTCGTGGACGTCATGAGCAGGTGTTTGATCGGTTACGACGTCCGGCGTGATGCCTCGCTGTACGAGTTCGGGGTAGACGTCGGCCGCGTTTCCAATGAGGCCGATCGACCGAGGTTCATTGTCCTTAATCGCCTCTTCGACGAGTGTCATCGCCTCCTCAAGTTCATTCACGACATATTCCACGTATCCATGTTCGAGACGACGCATTGCCCGATCCGGATCGACCTCAACGATCAGGCCAACGCCCTCATTCATTGTGATCGCCAGGGGTTGGGCACCGCCCATTCCACCTAAACCAGCGGTGAGCACGAATTTACCGCGCAAGGAAGGCCAATTGTTCAGGCGCGCCAGAGATCCGAGCGTCTCGTAGGTCCCTTGGAGAATGCCCTGTGTGCCAATGTAAATCCAGGAGCCGGCGGTCATCTGGCCGTACATGATCAAACCCTTCGCGGCCAGTTCGTCGAAGTGCTCCTGGGTAGCCCAGTGAGGTACGAGGTTCGAGTTTGCGATCAGTACGCGTGGAGCATCGGTGTGGGTCGTGAAAACTGCGACCGGCTTGCCGGATTGCACGAGCAGGGTTTCATCATCTTCAAGCTGCTTGAGCGATTCAAGGATTGCATCGAAAGAATCCCAATCGCGGGCTGCCTGACCTCGCCCTCCGTAGACTATTAGTTCATCGGGTTTCTCCGCAACCTCTGGGTCCAAATTGTTTTGGATCATGCGGTAGGCAGCTTCTGTGAGCCAAGATTTGCAGGTGAGATCTGTGCCACGAGGTGCACGGACCAATCGTGGTTGAGACATATTCGCCTCCATTATTTATGAGTTCAATTTCCGTTAGATTAAAGATGGTTCCTGGTCCAAGAATTTGTTAAGTGTATTCAGGATGAGAAGCATCTCCTTTTCGATGTTAAATTAATTTATCGCTCCTGTCTTTCAAGGGTGTTGTCGCTCCAACGTTCCAGGTGGGTGACATCTCCGTAGCTCTTTCGCCCTCCAGCTTTTGGCTGTTCGGTTATTTGTTCAGGATGAGCGGGATAGCCAAAGGATAGCGAGACATGGAGATGCCAATCCTCTGGATATCCGAGGAGTGCCCTGGCTGCCTCCGGTTGATATATCGTCGCCGGACATGAGCCCACACCGAGATCCCATGCGGCGAGTTGCATATAGGCGGCTGCCTGTCCGGCATCGAATAGGATGGACCAACGCTTGTTCGGATCCGGGGTGACGATTGCTATACCCAGAGCAGCTCCTGCCAGGTGTCCGGCATAGGTGCCTAATTCAGATAGTTTTGTAAGGGTCTCGCGATCGCGAATGACGATGAAATGCCAGGGTTGTCTGTTCTTCGCCGACTGTGCTCTACGTCCAGCGTCGACGATTTTACGCACGACATCTTCAGGAAGAGGCTCGTCGGTGAACTTACGAATAGCGCGTTTGATACGGATTGCATCCTGGACGTTCATACCGTCCTCCTAGAAATGATAATTCTAATTATACGGCTCAATTGAACGGTCATCCAAATCCCGGTAATTCATATGACCCGACGCGTTGTGCGCCGGGTCATCATGGGTAGGCTCGAAAGTAGATGCTACTATCCTGCGGTTTGATTTTGCAGGGTTCCGCTCATTGAGGGGTTAAGGAAGCGAAGGTGGTGCCGCGGAGCGTCGTAACCAGCGTTTCCTGCGCGTTGCACCATACGTTCTGGACCGGACAATTATCGCCGAATACGCATGCGTTTGAATCGAAGACACACTCGTTCAGCATGATCGGACCATCGATGGCTTCGACCACTTCAAGCAGTGAGATTTCATCTGAGGCGCGAGCCAGGGATACGCCCCCACGTGCGCCGCGCGAAGTCTGGACAATGCCGGCGACGGATAGCTGCGAGACGATCTTCGCCAGGAATGAAGGCGGGATGTGCTGGTTCAGAGCGATTTCGCTCGTTGGCGCCCGTCGTCCGTTATCCAGACCCGACAGGTAAAGCACCGCACGGACAGCGTAGTCCGCCTGACGTGTAATCTGCATTACAAATCCTCCAATTCGACCTAGATACTCTAACCTTCAGGGTAGGAGTTGTCTAGTTAATAGAGTGTACGCTGTGGGTTCCTACAGGGACAAGTGAATAGTGTCACAAGGCCTGTATGACCTTTTACGAGAGGATATGGTTGCTTTGAAAACCAGCCATGGTATGATTGCGCAAACACGCAGTTTTACTGATAATTTTCAATAAGGGAGTACCTAATGAAGCATATCGCTGTTGTGGGCGTTGGATATGTAGGCTTGGTCAGCGCCGCTGGTTTTGCTGACCTCGGCAATCGCGTGATCGCCCTAGATATCAATGAAGAACGGATTAAGAGTCTCAAGAAAGGCATCATGCCGATCTACGAGCCCGGACTGGACGAGCTCGTCGA
>DAOUTT010000110.1 GCA_030668545.1 Anaerolineales bacterium
GGAGCGTGGGCGCCCGGTTGAGTAGAACGGGTCGATCCTTAATTACTTCTTCTAAGACACCCCATACCTCGGGGCGCTCTCGTTCAATGATCCGCTTAGCACCCTTCACGTTCGCGGCGAAGTCATAAGCCACCAGCTTGGATATCACAAAGGGCCGATAAAGTTCGAGAGCCATTGTTTTTGGTAAGCCACACTGAAATAGCTTGAGATCTGGTCCGACCACAATAACCGAGCGGCCTGAATAATCTACGCGTTTGCCGAGTAGATTGCGGCGGAAGCGACCTTTCTTTCCTTTTAGCATATCGCTCAAGGACTTCAATTCCCGCCTGCCTCGACGTGACAGCGCTTTACCACGCTGTGAATTATCGATCAGAGAGTCAACCGCTTCTTGAAGCATCCGCTTCTCATTGCGGACGATCACATCTGGAGCACCTAGCTCCACAAGACGCTTTAGACGGTTGTTTCGGTTAATCACTCTTCGGTAGAGATCGTTGAGGTCAGAGGTTGCAAACCGACCACCATCCAACTGGACCATCGGTCGAAGATCTGGAGGAATGACAGGCAATATCGTCATTACCATCCATTCGGGTTGATTTCCGGATCGCCGAAAGGCTTCGACAACCTTGAGGCGCTTCGTTGCTTTCTTCTTGCGCTGTTTGCTGCGCGTGGTACGCACTTCAGTCCACAGGTCTTCAGCCAATTGAGCCAAATCGATATGCTGGAGAATCTCATAGAAAGATTCCGCGCCCATATCCGCTCGGAAGACCTGTCCCCACTTCGACTTCAGCTCACGGTAACGCGTCTCGCCCAGGAAAATCATCTGGTGGATGCTTTCCAACTCTTCACGATCTTCTTCTAGTTGCTCAAATGTCTCGACCCCTTCGTCGATGATGGTGTCTTCGATTTGAGAGAGCGCAAGATCTGTGTCTGCTTTTACCGTTTCCCCCTCCATCTTGAGGGCTGCGAGTTTTTGATCGCGCTGCTTCTTGAAAGTCGATTCAACCTTGTCAAGGTGGGATCTCACCGCCTTTTGGACCTTCTTAAGATGGTCCTTGTTGATCTCATCGCCTTTCTCAGCAATAGCTACATCAAGAGCCTGGAAGTGAATCGGACTGCGAATCTTCTTTCCCTGCTTGTCGGACAGACTGCTCTCCAGACGCTGTCCTTCGCGCATCACTGGGGCAATTTCCTCCGCAACATCTTCATCATAGGCTGCCTGTATCTCTTTCTTCCTATTGCTGAGCTCTGCAAGTCTTTCTTTCTTCTCCGCTCTGATGTCAGCCCGGCGTTGTTTAAGAGCTTCCTTCTCTTCTTTCGCCCTGAGAGCAAGCGCTTCCTCAATACGCTTTAGCGCCTTGTCCCTCGCATCTTCGTCGACATAAGTGACGACGTACTGAGCGAAGTACAAAACGCGGTCAAGATTGCGACGGGAGATATCCAGGAGTAATCCAAGGTAGGAGGGAACCCGCCGTGTATACCAAACGTGTGCTACTGGGGCGGCAAGAGAAATATGCCCCATTCGCTCTCGGCGAACAGAAGAGCGAGTAACCTCAACTCCACACTTCTCGCAAGTAATCCCTTTGAAACGGATGTTCTTGTACTTGCCGCAATAGCACTGCCAATCCTTCGTCGGTCCAAATATCGCCTCACAGAAGAGACCGTCTTTCTCCGGTCGTAGTCTGCGGTAATTAATCGTTTCCGGCTTTAATACCTCACCATGTGACCAATTACGGATGGTCTCCGGTGAAGCTAGACTGATTCGAAGCGCTCGAAATCCCTTAGAATCCACCAAATTTACTCCCTCGCGCGTGGCGATGGTTGAAATGTATCGGCGACCTTATTCGAACATACGTGCTACTGTGAGTACGAACAAAAACAAGCGCATGAGGCGTCTTTTAACCTCAAGCGCTACCTACGCCGACCAACAAATCGGTTATCACGACGATTACGAGTGGAATTATATCGAATAACCTATGTGTGTCAAGAGATATCTAGCTGAATGTGCGGTCACCCACCAGTATCAGGCATATTCTTCTGGCCAGGGAACTCTCCATTCCATCGTTCAGGAAATAATTCTAATGCTCGCTGCGCGGTTTTCACAATATGGGGGTCACGGTCGAATTTCAATTTCTGAAGCGCAATCTGCGCTTCTGCAGTATGCCACTCAACCAGTTTCAATAAGGCTACCATTCGTGACCGGCTATTATCAGCTTGCTTGGACTCGCCACCCTCCTGGATGTAACCCACCCGGGGCTGCTCAACGATCTCTATCAACACCGGGACTACTGCCGGGTGCGGTGTCTGCGTCAGTTGTTGGACGGCGGCATGTGCCTGCTCCAAGTCTGCTAAACGCAACGCACGGAATCGGAGTACCTGGATGGTTGTGAATATCGCTAATTCGCGCACAAGTGGGTCAGGATCATCCATCGCCGCGACAATCTCAGCAATGCTATCCTCATCTTGAGCCATACCAGCGCGGTTGGCAAAGGCGATAGCTTCTTTCATCCGAATCGCCGGGTCGCTTGCGCGTAGGTCATACTCAGTTCTTGCACGCTCAAGCAAGCGGCCAACAGGAGTTTGTTGAGTTAATATTGGTTCCTCGTCAGGAAAGCTTCGCTCATCAGGTGGGGTATCCATCAGGGTTAACGCATTTTGGACAGCCGGGGTTACCAGCTCTTCGTTTAACTCAAGCAAGTCATTCAAGTAAGATCTTAAGCTGATTGTTCCAGGCTGTTGAGTCACTTCGCGCGCACGCCTTCGCCAGAGATTCACATCCTCAGCTATCTGCTGCTGTTCAATCCGGATGGCTTTCTGCTTCTCTCGAATTGCTTTCTTCTCCTCTTCATCAGCATCCGCTATCTGCCACCCAAGCTCATCCAACTGCTCGCTCAGTTGGATGAATTCTTGCTGAACAGCACTGGCTTTGCGCTCCAATGCTGCCTGCACATGTCGCAGCCCAATTCCTATAGCCAGGGAATACCTCCATCAAATCTACTTGAAGGGTCGGACAACATTTGTCTACTGCTTAGTGTTGACTATCGACACGTCACGCTCGCTCTTGATGTGTAATCTTAGAACCCATCAAGAGGTGCTTCAAAGAAAACGAGCACACTAGTCAGTATAGATAAGGACCTAGACGGCGTCAACCAGTTCCCAAGTTCTACTTCTCCCACCTATTGTTGACAACGTTTGGGGTTAACAAGACCCAGAGAGATATTGACCAATATCCGATACGCTTTTAGAATGCATCGGGTTATTAAAAAAACACAGGAGGAGTATTGCATGGCGAAGATCGCTGACATCGAAGGCATTGGGCCAAAGTTCGCAAAGAAACTACAAGCGGTAGGAGTTCGATCTACAGGTCGGCTCCTCCAGATTGGTGCCGATAAACGAGGGCGAAAGGATCTAGCTGAGGAGACTGGAATCTCAGAGAAGCTTGTCCTTGAGTGGGTAAATCTCGCTGACCTTATGCGTGTAAAAGGGATAGGAGAGGAATATAGCGATCTCCTCGAAGAAGCCGGTGTGGATACAGTGAAAGAACTCCAGCATCGCTCGCCAGAGAACCTTTTCGATGCACTCGTTGAGATCAATGAGAAGAAAGCCCTCGTTCGCAGGCTTCCTTCGTCTAAACAAGTAAAATCCTGGATCACCCAAGCCAAAAAACTCCCACCTGTCGTGAAATACTAACTGCACTATTGGGTTTGCTGTAGATGAAATCAGATCATTTTTCTCACTGAATATCACAACGAGAGGAATCTGGGACTTTAACCAAATCCTAATATCGTTTCTTTAATTGATTCCCAGGTTATCGCCCCCTTAGATCAGCATTAACTCTAGTCGCCTGTGATCATGACATCATACGCATTCTTCGAGGGGAAAAAGCCATGAATGCCGGCATCGATAAGATTCCCAACACGGAGTTAAGTGAGATGCGAGCAACCTTCCTCGCTGAGGACGGAAGAGAAATTCCATCCGTTACAGAAGACGAAATGCGAGAAGTCGATCGAATCGCTGTCCAGGATTTCCAGCTTGGCGTTCTCCAAATGATGGAAAATGCGGGAAGAAACCTGGCTTCCCACGTTATCGATACCTTTGGTGAGACAACAGGAAAAATCACCATCCTCACCGGATCTGGTGGAAATGGAGGTGGCGGCCTGTGCTGCGCCCGACACCTCCATAATCGAGGTTTCAGAATCCAACTCCTTATGACGAGACCTGCGGAGGCCTTGGAAGGAGCGGCGGGAGCACAGTTCGCCATCCTCTCGTCAGCTGGGCTTATCGCAGCAGGATTAGAAGATTCAGAAAAGTTGATCTCCGGAGCGACCGTTGTCGTCGACGCATTGATCGGCTACAGCTTACAAGGCGCGCCGGGCGGCACCACCGCACTGTTAATAGAAGCATGTAACCGATGGGCAAAGAATGTAGTCGCACTCGATATCCCCTCTGGTGTTGATGCAACAACAGGCGAAAGCCCGGGTGTATCGATACGAGCCGACAGAACAGTCACTCTGGCGTTACCCAAACGCGGCCTTGATCCTTCCATGTACGACCTCTACCTGACTGACATTGGTATTCCACCAGAAGTCTACCTTCCACTTGGGATCACTCTTGAGCCAATCTTCGCGGAACACTTCTTAGTGAAGCTCATATCTCGGGAAGACAATTAGCGTACCCGTCGCTGTTGAGATGATTTCGCGCAAACCAAGCATCCTGTATAATCGATATCGTGAGTGAAAAAGAGGATCGAATAGTGTCCCCAGACAACCAAGGGGAAGATCATAATGAAATCCCTATCCGACCGCGTTACTTGCATGAAATGATCGGGCAAGACCGGGTTAAGCAAAACCTCTCAATTCTGATCGAGGCGGCAAAGGGTCGTAATGAGGCGCTTGATCATGTCCTTTTCTATGGACCTCCAGGTCTGGGGAAGACGACGCTTGCTCATATTCTCTGCATAGAGATGGGGGTCAATTTGAAGATCACCTCCGGTCCAGCGATTGAACGAGCCGGAGATCTCGCCGCAATCCTCACCAACCTTCAAGCGGGGGACATCCTCTTCATCGATGAGATCCACCGACTCGGGCGCGCAGTCGAAGAGATCCTTTATCCTGCTATGGAAGATTTCGCACTCGATCTGACAATTGGCAAGGGACCAAGTGCACGTTCAATTCGTCTGAAGCTTCCCCGTTTTACAGCCGTAGGCGCCACAACTCGCCTTGCGCTTCTGACCGCCCCTCTTCGAGCCCGCTTTGGAGCCATTCACCGGTTGGATTTCTATGACGAGGAATCAATGGTGGGAATCGTACGCAGAGCTTCTGAAGTGTTCCACGTGAGCATGGACGAACCAGGGATCAGAGAAATCGCCTGCCGTGCACGAGGGACCCCACGTGTCGCTCTGCGTTTGCTTCGCCGAGTCCGCGACTTCGCTGAAGTTCGAGCCGATGGCCGTATTACTCAAGAAATCGCAAGACAGGCCTTGGCTCTAATGGAAATCGACGACCTCGGCTTGGACGATTCGGACCGTCGAGTCCTGGACACAATTATTCGGAAGTTCAATGGCGGACCCGTAGGCCTTCAAACAATATCTGCATCGATCAGCGAAGAGCCAGACACGATTATGGATGTCGTCGAGCCCTACCTTCTCCAACTCGGATTTATCGACCGGACCCCGCAGGGTCGCGTTGCCACGCCAAAAGCATACGAGCATCTCGGATTGCCGTATCAAGGCTCATCGCAGACACGTCTTCCGGAACTATGAGTCACGCTGAAGAATAATGGATCTCTCTACCATCGCACGTTGGGTTATTCTCGCCGGGGTTGTAATTATCATCATCGGCATCAGTTTGTGGCTGGCAGGTCGTTTCGATCTGCCTCTTGGCCGTCTTCCAGGGGATATTCACATCGAAAGGGGTGGATTCTCATGCTTCATCCCTCTGGCAACCTCAATCATCCTGAGCCTGCTGCTAACCGTAGCGCTTAATATCTTGCTCCGTTTCCTTAACCGGTAACCCGTGCGAACAACGGATTTCGATTACTTCCTACCTGAAGAATGCATAGCCCAGAGACCCGCGAAACCACGGGATAGCTCTCGCTTACTCGTGTTTAATCGAAACGATGATCATGTGGAACATCGGATTTTCCACCAGCTTCCCGACTACCTCAACGCGAATGATGTCCTGGTGCTCAACGAGACACGGGTCATACCCGCTCGACTGAAAGCCCGGAAAATCCCCGGTGGCGGGCGTGCCGAGGTATTGCTGCTGCACCGGTTGGGAGACATGACATGGGAGGTGATGGTGGGAGGCGGTGGTCTTAAACCCGGTAGGAAGCTTCAGATCCTAAATGGTCCGCAAGCGCAAATCCGTGAGGATCTCGGGGGACCACGGCGGGTTGTTGTTTTTTCCGAAGCAATCACCCCCATTTTGGATCGATTGGGAGAGATGCCCTTACCCCCGTATATCCATACGCCATTAGAAGAAAATAGCGAATACCAGACCACATTCGCAAAACACCCTGGATCTGCCGCGGCACCTACGGCGGGATTGCACTTCACACCCAGGACTATCGCAGCCATAGAAGATAAAGGCGTTCGAATAGTCAAGATCACCCTCCATGTCGGTCTGGATACCTTTGTCCCTGTCCGCGAGGATGATCCAAATAAACATCCAATTCATAGTGAATGGTGCCACGTACCACTTGACGTTATTCAAGCGATTAAAGCCGCGAAGGAAGCGGGCGGAAAGGTTGTCGCCGGTGGGACAACAACCGTTCGGGCGCTGGAAACCGCTGCACGCACATCTCCACAGCAGGACATTTCCGAATTCGAGGGGCCGACTTCGCTATTTATCCTGCCCGGATTTAACTTTCGTGTCGTGGACGCAATGCTCACAAACTTCCACCTTCCTCGCTCGACTCTGTTGATGATGGTCTCTGCATTTGCCAGCAAGGAACAAATTCTTCAGCTATACAAAATGGCTACGATTGAAGGTTACCGCTTCTATTCTTTCGGAGATGCCATGCTTATTCTGTAATTGACTTTCAAA
>DAOUTT010000165.1 GCA_030668545.1 Anaerolineales bacterium
CGCTCGCTCAAACGCTCCTTTTGCTGCACTTCAAATGAATCTAACGCGGCAAGTTTTTGACGGGCACCGCCAACGCGCTCATCAGCCAATCGTTTCACCTGCCGTAACTCATCGATTTCCTTCTGTGTTATCGATGCCGCCCGCAATCGCTTCTCACAAACTTTCGCCTGCTCCTCCAGGGCAGATCTTTGCTTCTGGTCTTGAGCGACTTCACTGGACCAGCGTTTGAGGCGCTCGCGCAACCCATCAGCTCTGCGCTTGGCTTCGTCGGCGTGTGCCAGCATCGTCTCAAGCTCCCCCGCTTTTTTTTGCAGTGCCGCTTGTTCGGCAAGCTGGCTGTTTAAGGATTTTCGCTCGCTAGAATGACTCTCTAGTTTTGTTTCAAGCTCCGTGATTCGCCTGCGATTCTCTCGGTACTGCTTACGCCGCTCTGCTACATCAATATCTAATTCGCCGATGAGATCCTGGCGATGTTCATCCGTAAGAGGCTGTCCACAAGTCGGGCATACCGGCTCAGTTGTACTGGCTAATGTTTCGATTCGTTGCTTTATTGGCTCTGTTTGCGGAGCGAGCGCATCATTGGCGCCGCGCAAACTCGCGGCTTCCTTCGTGAGTTTCTCTCGCTCATCATCCAATTCTTTCAACCGGACCTGCAGCGGCTCGAGCTGCGCGAGTGCTTTCCGGACCTCATCCAGCGCGCCCGTAACTGCAGCTTGATCGGCTTGAGTGTCAGCCTCTTTAAGTTCGTTATGCGCTTCAGAGAGTTCGCGCTCTCGGGAGGTAATCCGCCGCGTGAGGTCGTCGATCTGACGCTGGAGAGCCACCAGTTCAGAGCGCGTCCCCTCCAGGCTCGCCCATTCTTTCTCCGCCGCATCCAGCTCTCCAGCTTTCTCGTTCGCCATGAGTTCGGAGGACTTCAACTCCAGTTCGTAGTCTTCACGTTGGGCAAGTTCTCGTCCGATCTCCTCTAAACGCCCGTCGAGCCGCTCAACTTCCGCACGCGTCGTGGAGATCCGCTGCTTGGCCATTTCCTCATACTTATCCCACACAGACAAACCCAGGATATTCGCTAAGACTTGTTTGCGCTGCGCCGGAGTTTTTGTGGTGAACTCATCAGCCCGCCCCTGAAGGAGAAAAGCAGAGTTCACGAAGGTTTCGTAGTCAAGCCGGATCAGGCCGTCGATCTTCGCTTGAGTTTCACGGATCGTTGCTTCTGCTATCCCTTGCCAATCATCAACTTCCGAATTCCACACCTGGAATTCAAGCAGAGAACTGCCACGCTTTCCAGTCTTCCGCTGCCGGATGACGCGAAAACGATCCTCACCCTGCATAAAGGTCAACGCCACGCGCATTTCAGTTTGGCCTTGATGAATTAGATCGTCCGGGCTGTTGCTGCGTGCCTTACCCCATAACGCCCAGGTGATGGCATCAAGCAGCGAGGATTTCCCTGCACCGTTTTCGCCGGCCAAACAGGCAACATGGATCCCTTGAAAATTCAAGGGAGCTGGATCGCGATAAGCGAGGAAGTTGCGTAGCTCTAATTCAACAGGGATCATTGGATAGACAAATCATTCCAGCAGCTCTCCGGCCTTCGCCAGAAGCGCTTTCAATCTTTCAGGATCAACGTCACGGCTCTCAAAATACCGCTCGACCAACTCGAGCGGAGCGAGTGTTTCCGGCGATAGTTCTCCGAGCCGGGCTCGTGCCTCGTCTTCAATTTCGCGCGCGACTATGAAACTCGCCGTATCTGCCAGCGCTCCTTCGATCTCTCGTTCCCGCAGGCCTGGGATCTGGTCGGCGCGCAATTGAACTTGCAGGCGAATAACAGCGCCTTCGGTTTCCGCCCTTTCCAGGGCATCGACAACCACTGTAGTCGGGTCCTCCTCGGAGCGAACGTCGATGTTAACGGTGCGAAACGGTCTGGCGTTCACGGGAATAAAGGACCAGGTGGTCTCGCTGCGCTGCAGCTCAACCCAGCAAAACCCTTTCTCTTCACCCTCTTCACCAAAATCGATCCGCTCGAGCGACCCGCTGTAAACAACAGGTGGGTAGCCTTGAGGGTTAAGATCCTGATGCTTATGGATGTGACCAAGCGCTACATAGTCCCATACCGGGTCTGCCACCATAGATTTTAAAATGGGAAGGTCGCCCCCCAACATGACCGACCGCTCCGAACCGAACTTCGCCGCTTCAACCGTGAAGTGACCGACGAAGACGCGCGGCATATCCTGGGCAGCCGCTTCTTCCGTCAGCACGGCAATGCGTTTCGCCACTTCAGCACGCAATCCCTGGTTCAGCTCCTCGATGGATTTGCCCTGGTATTTCTTCCAGGCCATCAAGCGATTGCGCATTGGATACGGCATCCAGGCGAGGAGGACAGGACCATGCGCCGTCTGCACAACCTGTGCGTCATCTTTGTAACCGACGATCACCCCGGGGACATCAAGGGCGCGAAAAATATCGAGGCTGTTTGCCTTAACAACCATGCCCGGCATGTCGTGGTTTCCCACGAGCAGCAGTGTCGGCATCTCATCTGCCAGGCGCTTAATGCGCTGCGCAAATTCCCGCTGTTGGGTGGGGTCCGGGCTGCGGTCTTTGAACGCATCCCCGGCGAACACCGCAAGATCTGCTCCGTGTTCAATGGCGTAATCCACAACTTCATCCAGCCGGTCCAGAAAATCTCGCACCCGGCTCGATGTTCCCGTATCGGGGTCGATCTTCCCGTAGTTCTCCATGCCGATGTGACTATCGGCGAAATGGATCATGCGAATGGGGTCTGCCATCACCTAGAATCCTTATTCCGATCTACGAAATATTGTGGGGTTATCTCGCCTGACCCCTTTTAGTGCTCTTTATGGCGCTGCACCCACCTCTCAAGATTTTGAGGGCGTTCAAACGCTTCCATGCGGGTTAATAGGGCCTGCGAATCCGATTCGGTTATCAGCAGCTCGATGTGCTCATTGTAGATGAAACCCTCTTGCCGGGCATGTTCGATAACGGCCAAAAGCGGGGTGAAGTATTCCAGCGTATTCAGTATTCCGACGGGACTTCTGTGCAAGCCGATCTGTGACCAGGTGAGTATCTCAAACAACTCATCGAAGGTTCCGAACCCGCCGGGGAGGGCGACGAAGGCGTCTGCCATCTCAGCCATGCGCGTCTTACGCGTATTAATATCATCAACCACGATCAACTCTGTTAATCCGGTGTGGAGAAGCTCTGGTGTTTCAAAAATCGTTGGAATAATGCCGATAACTTCGCCCCCGTTCGCGAGCACTGCGTCTGCGAGCGCCCCCATCATGCCCGTACTGCCTCCCCCGTAGATGAGCCTCAGGTCCCGCTCGACAAGCGCGGCGCCCATTTCAACTGCCGCCTGGAGATACTCAGCTTTGATTTGATCGCTGGAGCCGCAGTAGATGCAGATGTTTTGAATATTTCCCATAGGCTCTCCTGTTATCGACGCTTCACGTCGAGCTTCTCAAGCTTCAAGCCACATCGCCTGCTGCATCAAGCGAGCTGCGAATCGCCTCCGCTTGTGCATCCAATTCATCGCGAGAGGCCGCTGCTGAAAAATCCGCTTGCAGATGTAAACTTCCGGGGTTGCCCTGGAAACGGGGAATGACATGTAAATGGCTGTGAAAAACATCCTGCCCGGCGGCTGCGCCATCTGCTAGATACAGATTAACACCCTCGCAGCGCAAGCCGGATTGCCGCAATGCCCTGGCCATCCACCGGCCTACGATGAACATCCGCGCGCAAACGGCTTCAGGAACGTCGTCAATGCCCGCTGCGTGTTTGTTGGGGACGACGAGTAAGTGGCCCGGATTAACAGGGTTAATATCCATAAATACCGTCACCTGTTCATCCCGAAACACGATACTGGCCTCGGACTGCCCAGATATAATTTCACAGAAAATACAAGGGGAGATGCCGGACAAATTCACCTCATACGGAGTCGGAAATCCCTATTCGGGTCGGTCAATCCAATCTTCGACGGTGATGATTGGCGTTATTTTGGTGTAATAGGGCATTCTATCATGACGACGCCGCGGCTCATAATCCCAACGCACCCTTGACGCAATCGAGGATTGTCGTGAAAATCCCCCTAACATATAAGGAGCTTAACCACCATGTCAGAGACCTTCTTCCCAGTATTAATTCTCAACGCAAGACCGGCTGCCGGGAAAAGCGAGATCATCCACGCGCTTAAAACGACGCCTGTGGAGGAACGAATCGCCCGCTTCCACATCGGTCCGCTGCACATTCTGGATGATTTCCCTATGATCTGGGCGTGGTTCGAGGAGGACCACCTCCTGGAGACAGTCTTTCATCAGCCTCGGCTGCACACGACCGCCGACAGCTATTTCCTGACCACGGATCTATGGCATTTACTGATCGAGCGGTTATCCCTCGAGTATGAGAAATGGCGCAGGGACACGCCCGAAGGCCACACCGTAGTCCTTGAATTTTCGCGCGGCGGCGAGCATGGCGGGTATGAAGCGGCATATAAACACCTGAGCCGGGAGATATTAAACCTGGCAGCTTGTCTGTATGTCGATGTCACCTACGAAGAATCGCTGCGCAAAAACCGCGCCCGATTCAACCCAAAACGACCGGACAGCATCCTGGAGCATGGGCTGCCGGATGAAAAACTGGAGCGCCTCTACCGGCAGGACGATTGGTCGAGCTTCTCGAGTGGGGACCCGCAATATCTATCCCTCCAGGATATCCAGGTGCCCTATGTAAACTTCGAAAACTCGGACGATGTAACCTCCAACGGTGAAGAGGCTCTTCACCAGAGGCTAGAGGAAAGACTGGCCACGCTTTGGTCGCTCTGGCAGCGTAGACCGGCGGTATAATGCTGCTCATCTTGCTCACAGATCAGGAGTGATAATGAACCGTCTGATACGCATACTCATCATTCTCGCCATCATCGTGCCTATCGCTGCCCCTGCATCGGCAGATGACGGACCGATCGTTCAAGCGGTTCTTTTCTATTCCCTCTCTTGCGGACACTGCCACAAGGTAATTCAGGAAGATCTCCCCCTGCTCTACGAGAAGCACAACAGCCAGGAAGAATGGTTTATTGTCGGAGAACTGCCCGACGAAGAGAGTGGTGAACTTCCTTCCATCGTGGGGCTGATGGGCGACACCCTCCAAATCCTTTACATCAACGTCGCCTCACCACTCGGAAGCGAATTGTTTGGAAACGCGCTTATCCAATTCGAGGTCCCCGAGAATCGCTATGGCGTCCCGAACTTATTCATAGGTGAAACGGAACTCGTCGGTTCACTCGAAATTCCCGAGTTGCTTCCGGGATTGATCGATGAAGCGCTCGAGCAAGGCGGTGTCGCCTGGCCGGACATCCCTGGGCTGGAAGAGGCAATCGAAGCGCTGGTTCCTCTCCAGGAGCTTGAGCCAACCGCTGAGGCGTCCGGCGA
>DAOUTT010000039.1 GCA_030668545.1 Anaerolineales bacterium
CAGAATATTATTCCCGCTTCCAATCAGCAGGATTTCGATCACCTTCTAACCCAGACAAACCGGATATGGCGGGCATTTCTGAGGGGGCAAGTGCTTCTGGGTTTGATTGTTGGTGTGATGACCGCAGTTCTGATGTCGATCGTGGGTTTGGACTTCCCCGTCGCAGTTGGAGTAATCGCTGGCTTCATGGAGTTGGTTCCCATGTTTGGTCCCATCATCACGGGTGTATTTGCAGCTCTTATTGCGCTCTTCCAGCCCGTGAACCCCTGGGGCTTGACGCCTTTAGCGTTTACTTTATTGGTTGTTGGGATATTCTTTTTAATCCAACAGGTGGAGAATGTCATTCTCGTCCCTCGCATTATGGGTGAGAGTCTGAACATCCATCCATTGGTGATTTTAATTGCAGTATTAGCCGGAGGTATCCTTGCTGGTTTCATTGGTGTTCTGCTGGCTGCTCCTGTTGTAGCAACATTGCGGCTCGCCACTGGTTATTTGCATAGCAAGATCGTTGAAGTAACACCTCCTCGAACGGAGGTTGTAAAACCTAGCGCACCTAGAAATCGGCTTGAACCCGTGAGCGGCTGGTTCAAACGCTTGCGAAACCGTTTTCAAACCGAGGAGGAAGAGGAGGAAAACGAGGATGTTCAATGATTGAGGGGCAGAAAGAGTCACCGAAATGGGGTGTAACGACTAAGGCACTTGTTGCCCTGGCAGTGATGATGATCGTGGCCGGGATGCTGGTTCGATTTCAACACGTCATTCCGATTCTCGTCCTGGCCCCAATCTTGACCATCATCATCGTCCCTGTTGTGCAGTTCATGTGCGTAAGGATGAAGATACCCTGGGGTCTGGCGGCTACAATCACGATGCTGCTGTTCGTCCTGCTCCTGATCGGCGTTTCGACGATACTGGGTTTCGCAATCGTACAGCAACTCCAGGCATTATTCCTCATCGTTCAGCAATTCCTGCTCGATTTACCGGCCCAACTTGAACACCTGAGTCAACATATATACCATCTCGGACCCTGGGTGATCGATTTCTCTCAGTTTGATCTTGGGGCGCTCGGAGAGCAGGTGATCGTCACCATCCAACCGTTGCTTGGTGAAGTCAGTTCGTTGATCACATTCCTTGCCACGGGTGTGATTGAATCGTTGACCCGAATCATCCTTGTTATTGCGATCGCTTACTTCTTGATTTTCGATTATCGCCGTATCCGAGCTGTCCTGAAGGATATTTCAATTCCTGGCTATAAGCAGGATATCCAACGGCTTATGCGAGAACTTCTCAGGATCTGGCAGGCTTTCATGCGCGGTCAGCTCCTCATCGTCACCATTGCCGGATTTCTCACGTATTTGGTCATGCAGATCCTGGGCGTTCGATTCCCGATCGGTCTGGGGGTTTTAGGTGGAATAGCGAAATTTATCCCCATTGTTGGTCCCGTAACCGCGGGACTTATCGCCGCACTTGTCGGTCTTTTCCAGCCGTCGAATTGGTTTGGCTTAATGCCCCTGGGCTATGCCGCACTCATTGTGGTTTGCGTCATTATTCTGGATCAATCCATCGATATTTTCTTGGTCCCGCGTATCATGGGCCCCACATTGAATCTGCATCCTGCCTTGATCCTGGTGGGGTTGGTGATAGGTGCCAGCCTGGCGGGGATTATTGGTTTGCTGCTCTCCGCGCCTACAATAGCATCATTCCTTCTCTTGGGGCGGTATGTTTACCGGAAGATGTCCGATCTTTCGCCCTGGGATCCGCCGATCGATGTCCTGGCGGAACGCACTCCTGAGGATCCAATTCTCCCGAGAATCTGGAAAATTGTTAAGACCCGATGGAATCAAGGCAAGAAATCGCAAGATTGAGAGAAACGCTCTTGTTTTTCCAAGCTTACCCACGTGACAAACCGCTGGCTCTCGAAAACTTGGAAGGCGATTGGGAAAGGTCGTGAATCTATTTCGCTCTCGCCTTTTTCAACATCGGCTCGTATACTGAAGGAACCAGATTGCGTTTAATAATAGCATCGAGGTATTCAAACAATACCCTTTTACTGGAGGTGTGCAGCGATGACAGATTCAGAAGAAATCTCAACGAAAATCATAGCTGAGACGACTAATTTCATCGTTTGGTCGGCAGAAGAGCCAGATGGGGAAACTACATACCATGTCGAGCTCGGGACCGTGACATTACATTTTTTCCGTGAGGAATGGGATGAATTTCTAGAGGCGGTTAAGGCTTTATAGCAGCACAGAAGAGATTTACTAACCATTTCTCCACTATTGGGCACGGTTACCAATGCAGATCTCCCTTGGATCAAAGCAGATCCTGCCCCCTGGAAACCAGCTGAATTTGTCAATGAAATTCGCTGATGCTAATATCCGCTACCACGCTAATCTTGGTGAAATAGGATGCAACGACGCACAGAGCTGATCACCTGGGAAGAGGTTGAAAAGCTGATAGACCACCTCACGCCACAATTTCAAATGGAATTCGAGGCAATGGTGATCATCACTCGCGGCGGGATCGTCCCCGGCGGTTTGTTGTGTGAGGCGCTCAATATTGAAAGTGTTCTCACCGCCGCAGTGGATTTCCCTTTCGCTTCCAAGATCGATACCGCGAAGCTCCTGGCTTGGCCACAGTTCATCCAATTTCCAGATGACGATCAATTAGAAGACCGCAAACTGCTTGTTGTCGATGATGTTTGGGGATCTGGGCGAACGATTACAGCTGTTCGCAGCCGGATCGTTGCCGCGAAGGGTTTGCCCCTCACTTGCGTCCTGCATTACAACCCATACCGAAATCTTTTCGGCCAGCTGCGTCCTGATTATTTCGCTGCAAGCACAGATGCACATATTGTCTACCCCTGGGAAGTGGACCAAGGGCCGGACCGGGTGCTTCTCGACGAGCCGGAATAGATCCAGACCGCTGCTTTTCACTGATCATTAAGGAATTTGTATTAGTAGGGGACCGCTGTCCGTTTGGCCGACTCTGGAAAATGACTGCAGGAAGCTTATTTGCGATCTAAATTGCCTGGTTGATCGCCTGAAAATTGTGCCTGATTGACAATGCCCAGGTGGCTGAGTATAATGACGTCGCGTTCGCAGGCCAGTATAGAATTTGGTCTTTGCGAGATAATCAAAGGAGTGTGCCAGAGCGAGTATCCGATTAACAGGAATTGTCGGATTAACATGGTTGCCTGGTCGGTCTGGGAATGCGGAGACCAGGTGATTTCATTTAACCGGGGAAAGTTAGGATGACCGACGCGGTAGATGATCTAAAAGCACTGCTCGCGAGTGATGACCGCTTTGCGGCCCCTGAGCGAGGGGATTTACTGCAAGGTACTGTGATCGCTCAAGATTCCCATGGGTTGATCGTCGATTTAGCGCAAAAGCGTGATGGCGTTGTTCCGCAATCGGACCTTGAAAAAATACCTGAAGAGGACGCCCAATTGAAGGCCGGCGACCTTGTTTCTGTGATGGTCATTAATCCAGTTGACCCTGATGGCAATTTGCTGGTCTCAATTTCGCAAGCACGTGAAAGCGGAGATTGGCTCGAGGCTCGGCGTGTAATGTCAAACGACGAGCTCTTCAATGCAGAGGCGACCAGTTTTAATAAGGGCGGGCTCCTTGTACCTTTTGGCCATATTACCGGCTTTGTACCTGCTTCTCACCTGAGCGGATTACCGCGCGGGCTGGATGATGAAGAACGTCTGAGCTATTTTAATAAGATGATCGGAAAGCAAATACCGCTTAAGATAATTGAGGTGGATCCTCAACGCAGACGCCTCGTATTGTCCGAACGGAAAGCGATCCGACAATGGCGGCAGGATCAGAAAGCGGATGTGATCAAAGCTTTAAAAGAGGGCGAGCATCGAAAAGGAATTGTAACGAGCCTGCGTGAGTTCGGTGCATTTGTAGATATCGGTGGCGCAGATGGATTGATCCACATCTCTGAACTTTCCTGGACGCGCATCGAGGATCCTTCGGTGGTCCTGGAGATCGGGCAGGAAGTGGAGACACTGATTATTCGCCTCGATACCGCCAACAATCGCATTGGGCTGAGTCTTAAACGGCTCGAGCCGAATCCTTGGGAATTGGCCAAGGAGCATATCGAAGTGGGGCAAGAATTGGAAGGCGAAGTTACCGTACTGAGCGCGCCCGGTGCCTTCGTCCTTGTAGAAGAGAATCTCGAGGGATTGCTCAAGACGCCAAATGGTCCGGGGGACCTAACCCCGGGTTTGAAAGTGAAGGTTCGTGTCGTCGATTTCAGCTTTGAACGTGAACGGCTCGACCTCGAATTAATAGATCAAACGAGCTGATCCAAAGAGCTCGAGCGGGAGGAGGTGAGAGAGAGTGCCGACAGTTGTTATTCGGCCTAACGAATCACAGGAGCAGTTGCTTAAACGCTTTCGCAAGAAGGTAGCGAAGAGCGGAGTATTGAGTGCAGTGCGAAGAAAGCGCTGGTTCATATCAAAGAGCGAGCTGCGTAGGATTCAACGTAAGAAAGCCATCCGGCGCTTGAAGCGCCGCGAGAGAAAGACGACGTCAAGACGCCGCTAGGCGGTGAAGGGAGAGCGGACAATCTACAAGAATAGGTCTTCTCTCTGGAGGTGCGCATGACAAAGAAAGAAGAAAAAATCGTCATGGAAGGTACGGTCTTGGAGGCGTTGCCCGCAACACAATTCCGTGTTGAGCTGGAAAACGGGCATGAAGTTCTCGCATATCTTTCAGGTAAAATGCGGCGATATTACATCCGAATTTTGCTAGGGGATCACGTGCGAGTGGAACTATCGCCTTACGATCTGTCTCGAGGGCGGATCACATATCGCTTCAGGAAACAAAGATCGGCTTAAGCCGAGAGTCTATTGATCGCGTCAAGCCCCTCCGTTTTATCCTTTCGTTTCGATCTGCCCTGGTGATCATCGGGGCAGATCTCGTTTAAAGATAAGCCCCCGCCAGTCCTTTTCGCTGCGGACATCTATTAGCTCCAGGTTTGCATCGGTTGCCAGGTTCACCAAGGGTTCTACTTGTTCCACAAGGATGCCCGAGAGGATGATCCTCCCCTTTGGTTTCACACAGGTAGCCAGCCCAGACTGGATCAGTTCTATTAAGATATGAGAAAGGATGTTCGCAACAATGAGATCAGGTTTTTGAATTTCAGTTTGAAGAACTTTCACTTGCTCGAGACTTCCAGATTCAACCCGAATATACTCAGCGACACGATTCCTTTCAGCGTTCTCCTTGGTTGCCTGCACTGCAACCTCATCGGTGTCCACAGCAAGCGCGTGTTTTGCTCCCAGTAGAACAGCGGCGATACTCAGAATGCCCGTACCGCAGCCGATATCGAGAATATTGTCCCCGGGTTGTAAGATATCCTCAATGGCTTCAAGACATATAAGCGTTGAGGGGTGAAGCCCGGTGCCAAAGGCCATCCCCGGCTCAAGGACAATTACCGTACGCTCGGTTTCTTCGATTGTGATCCAGGGAGGGATAATCAGCAAACGTTTGCCAATTGCGATGGGCTGAAAGTGCTTCTTCCAGGATGTTTGCCAATCCGTTTCTTTAATAATTCGAAATTCAGGTTCGGGCAGTGGTTGGATCTGGCTGAGGTGCCAGAGACCTTCTTCTGTGCGCCGCCTTTGTTCATCTTCCTGCCCGTCGATCGGTATATAAGCTTTAACGAGCACATGCGTTGCGGCTGAAAGATCGCCGTTTTTATCCGCTGCCATCTCAACGGCGACCCCTCCCGATGCATAGCGGGATAACACCTCGGTGACCGCTTCGGCAAGCTCACCATTGAGATTCAGGGAGAGCTCGAGCCAGCTCAATCGGTCAGCCCTCCAAAAATATTCTTCAAGGTGTCAAAGAAACCGTGCTCCCGCGGTCGGACCTCGGTTCCAAGGGAACCGGCTAGGCGTTCCATGATTTCGCGCTGTTCTGAATCTAACGTGCGGGGAATCTCAACCGAGAGAATCACCAGTTGATCGCCTCTGCTGTTCCGATTCAACCGCGGGATGCCTTTTCCACGCATTCGCAGAATCTTCCCAGGTTGTGTGCCGGAAGGAATAGTCAGTGTTTCGTCGCCTTCGAGCGTCGGCACAGAAATGTCAGCGCCCAAAGTTGCCTGAGCGATGTTAATGGCTAGCTCAAGAAGGATGTCATCGTTCCGTCTCCGGAAAAAGCGGTGGGGCTTGGCGTGGATCACGACGTACACATTCCCAGGAGGTCCCCCATTCACCCCGGGCTCGCCCTCACCCGCCAGGCGGATTTGGGTGCCATCGTCTACACCGCCGGGCACTGCAATAACCCTCATGACTTGCTTGCGCTCCAAGCCGCGCCCAGAGCAGTTCTTACAGGGAGTGGCGATATTTTGGCCTCTCCCGCCGCAGTTCTGGCAGGGGGCGACACTAACCATCGAGCCTAAAAAAGTCTGTCGCATCTGACGTACTTCACCCGTGCCGTTACATGTCGTGCAGCGGATGGGCGAAGTGCCGGGTTCTGCGCCCGATCCCTGACAAATCGAGCATACTTCTTGTCGGGAAAATGAAATTTCCTTTTCGATGCCGAAAACGGCTTCCTCGAAGCTTAGCGTGAGATCGTAGCGCAGATCGGCCCCACGCCTGGGTGCATTTCGTCTCTGACGGCCTCCCATGCCGAAGCCAAAAAGCCCTTCAAAGATATCGCTGAAACCACCGAAGTCGAAATCAACGTTCATCCCCTTGAGCCCCTCATGACCAAAACGGTCATAGGCGGCTTTTCGTTCGGCGTCAGAAAGGACGCCATAGGCTTCGTTGATTTCTTTAAAGCGTTCTTCGGTGTCGCTTTCCTTAGCTACATCGGGGTGATATTGTTTCGCGAGAGCACGGAACGCATTCCGAATTTCATCCGGTGATGCGGTTCGGGATACCCCTAGAACTTCGTAATAATCTCGTTTGCCAGTCATAGATATTAGATAAGGAAAGGCGCCCAAAGGCGCCTTTCTGCATAGGGAAGTACCCGTTTAGGCATCTTCAAATTCACCGTCTACGACATCATCCTGATCCGAGGTTTCATTACCCTCAGGATCAGGAGCGTTGCCTCCAACCTGTGCATCCTGTTGGGCGTTCATATCGACACCTGCAGCTTCGATCATCTGGCGGAGATCGTTTGTCTTCTGCTCCACTTCATCGTAACGATCGGCGTTGATGTCAGCCCGCAGCCCATCTATCTTTGCTTGCAGATCGGCCTTCATTGATTCTGAGAGCTTGTCGCCACTGTCGTATATGACCTTTTCAGCGGTGTAGATTGTCTGGTCAGCCATATTCCGGGTCTCGGCGGCTCCGCGGCGCTCAAGATCTTGTTCGGCATGTGTTTTCGCATCATCGCGCATCTGCGTTACTTCATCTTCAGAAAGACCGGAGGAGGCATGGATCGTAATCTGTTGGCTTTTTCCAGTCGCCTTATCCGTGGCGCTGACTTTTAGAATGCCGTCGGCGTCGATGTCGAATGTAACCTCGATCTGAGGTAGTCCGCGCGGCGCCGGCGGTATGCCCTGCAAGGTGAAACGATCGAGTGACTTGTTGTCGGCGGCCATGGGTCGCTCTCCCTGCAATGCGTGGATTTCGACCTCCGACTGGTTGTCAGAGGCCGTGGAGAAGACTTGACTCTTGCGGGTTGGTATAGTCGTGTTGCGATCGATGAGAGATGTAGCAACCCCTCCAAGTGTTTCGATGGAGAGGGTGAGAGGGGTGACGTCAAGCAGGAGGATATCCTTCACCTCGCCGCCAAGGACGCCGGCCTGGATCGCTGCTCCAACTGCTACCACCTCATCAGGGTTTACGCCTTTATGGGGTTCACGGTCGAAGATCTTGTGTACTGCCTCTTGAACTGCTGGCATGCGCGTCATCCCACCAACGAGGATAACCTCGTCAATATCCTCTGCGGTGAGATCTGCATCCTGAAGCGCCTGCTTACAGGGCCCGATCGAACGTTCGATAAGGTCATCGGTGATCTGCTCAAGCTTCGCTCGAGTAAGCGTGACGTTCAGATGCTTGGGACCTGATGCATCTGCAGTGATAAAGGGGAGATTGATGTCGGTCTGAGTCACGGTCGAGAGCTCGATCTTTGCTTTCTCAGAGGCCTCTTTCAGGCGCTGGAGTGCCTGGCGGTCGCTGCGCAGGTCGATGCCCTGGTCACGCTGAAATTCATCGGCAATGTAATCGATAATGCGCTGATCGAAGTCGTCGCCTCCGAGGAAGGTGTCACCGTTGGTGGACTTCACTTCGAAGACGCCGTCGCCGACATCCAGGATGGAGATGTCGAAGGTGCCTCCACCCAGATCGTAAACGGCGATGGTTTGATCCACTTTCTTGTCGAGACCGTAGGCTAGTGCGGAGGCTGTCGGTTCATTGATGATGCGCAGAACGTCAAGCCCTGCAATCTTCCCTGCGTCCTTCGTAGCGTTGCGTTGCGCGTCGTTGAAATATGCGGGGACGGTGATGACGGCCTGAGTTATGCTCTCCCCTGTGAATGCTTCTGCGTCGGCTTTAATCTTGGCAAGGATCATGGCTGAGATTTCGGGGGGGGAGTATTCCTTTCCCCCAATCATGACGCGCACATCACCGTTGGGTGCTTCAGAAACTTGGTAAGGAATGAATTGCAGACCGTGCTGGACTTCTGCATCGGAGTACTTGCGCCCCATGAAGCGCTTGATTGAAAAGATCGTATTTTCCGGATTTACAATTGCTTGGCGCCGGGCTACCTGGCCGACCATGCGTTCTCCGGTAGTCGGATTCTGAGAAACAACCGATGGGATAAGCCGGCTTCCCTCGGAGGAGGGGATGACCTCAGGGTCTCCTCCCTCAATGATTGCAACGACAGAGTTGGTTGTTCCTAGGTCAATTCCAATTATCCTTCCCATTGCGGACATCTCCTATTTGGCGACTCGTACCATCGCGGGGCGAAGCACACGCTCGCCCATCTTGTATCCTGGTTGTGTAGTATCGATGATCAACCCTTCTTCGTGATCGTCGCTTTCCTCAAACGAAACTGCCTCGTGGAAGTTCGGATCAAAACGCTCGCCTTCAGCATCGATGAGTTCGACGCCTTCCGCATCAAATAATGCTTGAAGTTTCTGGTGGATTAACTCAATCCCTAATGTCCATTCTTGGAAATCATCCGTTTCAGGAGTTCTCGATAGCGCACGTTCGATATCATCGTTCACTCCGAGGAAATGGGTGATAATTTCTCCGGCGATCCGCTCTCTGGCATGTTCGCTCTCGAGCTGGGTGCGTTTCTTGAAGTTGGCAAATTCCGCGCGGGCTCGCTGCCATCCATCCAGATATTCCTCGGCTTCGGTTTGAAGGCGTTTAACCTGTTCTTCTAAGGATTCTTCCTCTGAAGTTCCAGAACTATCATTAGAGTCCTCTATCTCACGCACATCTGCATCGATGACCTCATCCGACTGCAGCTTATCGTTGAGTTCAGAGTTCTCAATTTCTTCAGCGGCTTGCTCTTCGTTGGTTGTTTCGTTATCTTTCATGCTCTTAGGTTTTCTCCTCATTGAATAACCTTGCAATAGGTCTAGACAGAAAGACGGACAGGAATTCTACTCTGCGAAGGTCTCAATCACCAACTCGCTCAATAATCCGGCGACATAACGAACTGTTGAGATCGTTCGACCATAAGCCATCCGCGTAGGTCCTAAAACGCCGAGAGCGCCGATGGCGATGCCGGGCGCGCCGTAGCGCGTCAGTACCATTGAACACTCTCTCAACTCCTCCCATCCACCTTCGCCGCCGATCATAACTTGCACGCCGTTGATATTGGGGCTGAGTGCATATGCGAGGACCTCGTCTAAAAAGCCGCGTTCTTCGAGCAGACGCAACGCGGGTCGGGCTGCTTCGGAACCAGCGAACTCCGGTTGCGCGAGGACGTTGGTGAGACCATCACGATAGATCTCCCCGGTCCAAACTTCATCGGCGCGGGCCATCATTTCTGCGACCAAGCGAGAGATATCCTGCAGAAGGTCGGATTTTTGTTCCGACTGCAGCTGAATATCTTGAGCGTCCATGCCGGCGCACAGCGTGGTGATCTCAGCGGCCGTCGTGGCGAGTTTGGTTTGATCCCAAATATCAGATAATGTGAGCATCTGCTGGCGCACTTCGCCCCCTTGCAAGACAAGCACCAGAAGCACCTGGTGATCTTTGATGGAGATCAACTCGAGGTGTTTGAATAAAGCTCGTTCGGGTCGGGGTGTAGTAACGAGCGATGCGACGCTAGAATGTTGAGCCAGGATGGAGGCCGAAAGACGTAACCACTCATCCATATCAATCGGTGCCTGGTGGAATTGATGGCTGATCAAGCGTTTATCGGCCATTGGGAGCTCGGTATCACCGAGCAATCGACGGACGAAGTAACGATAGCCGATTTCCGTCGGGATCCGGCCAGCAGAAGTGTAGGGCTGACGGAGATAGCCTGAGTCGGTCAGCGCGGCCATCTCGTTTCGAACGGTCGCCGAACTAACACTCAGGCTGTAGCGGTCAATAAGGCGCTTAGAACCAACCGGCCGGGTGGTTTCGGTGTATTCTCGCACGATAAGCGCGAGAATAGTCTTTTGGCGATCCGTGATTGGTGCCACTGTTTTCCTCATAATGTTAGCACTCTCGGCTCGAGAGTGCTAAATAGGAATTTTTTGATGATACCATAGCCGCAACCAGACCGTCAAGAAAACAGAGGTAGCACAGAAGTGCTTTTTTTCGAACCTGCATAGGGAATCGTCGCCAGGAGAGCGTTTCTTTTCCAGTTTACGTACAGCAG
>DAOUTT010000188.1 GCA_030668545.1 Anaerolineales bacterium
ATACTTCGCTATAATCACTGGTCATACAGGTACAATCGAGTCAACGAACTTTGGTTGAGTAAGTATCCGCTCATGTCCAGGCTAACCAGATTATGTTGGACATTTGCGAGGTTCCAAATTCTACGTAGCCCTTGTGGAGGGTTGCTTGATGGATATTCTCGTTCTCGGTGGAACTAAATTCGTCGGTCGTCACATCGTGCGCACAGCGCTCGACCGGAAACACCAAGTAACGCTCTTTAATCGCGGCCTCACAAACCCTGACCTTTTCCCCGAGATCGAAAAGATCGCCGGAGATCGCGATGGGGATTTGGCTCCACTTCGAGGAAGGACCTGGGATGCCGTCATCGACACGTGCGGGTATGTTCCCCGCATCGTTCGCGATTCGGCACGGGTCCTGTCTAATCAAACAGATCTTTACGTCTTCATCTCAACCATTTCTGTCTTCGCCAGCTTTGAGAAAGAGGGCCTCTCAGAGGATGATCCCTTGGGCTCACTCGATGACGAGACAGTGGAAGAGATCACGGGCGATACGTACGGTCCGCTTAAGGCGCTTTGTGAAGCGGTGATCCAGGACGAGATAACAGGGAGAGCGCTCATCATTCGCCCCGGCTTGATCGTTGGTCCACACGACCCAACGGATCGCTTCACCTATTGGGTCCGACGCTGCGCACAAGGTGGGGACATCCTCGCGCCCGCCCCTCCCGATCAAAATGTGCAATTCATTGACGCCCGCGATCTTGCCTCCTGGACTCTCGACAGAATCGAAGCGGGGCACACAGGAACGTTCAACGCGACTGGACCCGAGAATCCGCTTACGCTTAGCAAATTCCTGCAAACTTGCTGCGGTTTGAGCGAAGATGATGCCCGATTGGTCTGGGTCGACGGAGCCACTCTGCTCGACGCCGGCCTCGACCCATGGAGCCAGTTGCCGATGTGGCTCCCGGGACCTGAGAACGCGGGGTTGATGGCCGTCGATTGCACTCGGGCGATTAGGGCAGGTCTGCGTTTCCATCCACTTGTGACGACGATCAGGGATACGCTCAAATGGGATCGAGACCGCGATCCATCCGTCCCCATGAAAGCCGGGCTTGAGCCCTCGCGCGAAGTGGAGCTCCTCGAGCTTCACCGGAAGCAAGCTCAATGACGTCCTTATCTCAGATCAATTCATGGTCTTGGTTTGGGTCAAGGCTATGACAATCACAATTTCCGATAAGGACATCCAGAGCTACCGACGGGGAACCTACCGTATCAACCCCAAGCTACGGCTCAGCAGTGTCGAAGACGCGCTCGAGCATGTGGATGAGCGCGGATTCGTCATGCTCTGGCCCATTAAAGGCATTGAAATGCCCAGCCTTTGGACCGCTGTCGCCGGCGACAAGCCGGTTGCCAACGAACATGACGATCCCGGCCATATCACCTGGGGGTGGAAGGATCAGATGCTGGATCAACGCCGCTGGTACTACGGCAAGCTGCTGCGTGGGAAAGCGACCTTCGTTAGTTTGCGGGTCCTCCCATTTTTTTATGCTTTAGCTCCACGTCTCGCTGATCTCGATGACTACCGCGAGGCCTACCACGCTGGTCATCTTACGCACGAAGCCAAAGCTATCGCTGACGTTCTCCTTCAACGAGGTCCCCAAAATTCTGTAGGGCTCCGCCAGCTTACACATATGACTGCCCGGAGCTCGAAGTCACGTTTCAATCGCGCCCTCACCGATTTGCAGCGGGGACTCTGGATTCTGCCCATGGGTATCGCTGAGGCGGGTTCGTGGCGCTATGCCTTCATCTATGAGCTCTTCGATCGCTGGTTCCCGGATGTGTCTGAGCAGGCGCGTGGAATATCGCTTCGTCAAGCCAGAGCGGAACTCGTGAAGTGTTATCTTCAATCTCTGGGGGTTTCCGGAAGTCGTGAGATCGCGAAACTCTTCCGTTGGGAAGCGGATAGCACACTCCAAGCGCTGGAAGATCTAGAAAGCGCGGGTGATACACTGCCTTTAAGCGATGACCGCTGGGCGATTAAAACCATCGTTCAGGGAAAATAATCAATTCGGTTCTACAAAAGGAGCCTTCAAAAGCAGCATCATAGGGATTTCTCGATCGCCGCTGCGCGGCTCACTCGAAATGACATATGAGGATGAGCCATTCCCGTCCTTGTCATAGCGAGGAGCCCGCAAGGGCGACGTGGCAATCTCGCATCAACATAAAGGAAGAGATTGCTTCATCGCTTCGTTCCTCGCAATGACAAATCAAGTACGCCCGGAGCTGAATCTCCGGGCTCAAAGCAAAAGGGTGCGAAGCACCCTCAGTGTTAGCCCGAAGGGGTTCTGCTATGAGCCCGTCAATAAATTGACGGGCGGATCACGGTGAACGGGGAAAGCGCTCATTCTATACGTGAGCCTTCAAGAGAATCATCCCAGGGATTTCTCGGTCGCCGTTTCACGGCTCGCTCGAAATGACAGATGGGGAAGAGCTATTTTAGAGTATGTCATTTCGAGGAGCGGAGGAAGCGAAGCGCTCGAAGTGACGAGAAATCCCTGAGACGACTCGATTAATAATTCAATGATTATATAAAGAAGGGAGACTGGAGAAGCCAAACAACGAATATGTTGAACGGCGTACTATCCCTCTTACACCCGGATCACTTTCAAGTCTGCAACGAAGGAGATCATCTCGAGACGGATTCTTTTTACAGCGCTTTCAAAATTCTCGCTTGTATATCTGATCGGGGTCACAAAGCCGCCACGCTTCTTTCCTTCCAGGCGGGCTTCCGTCACAAAACCCGTTGAAGAGATGGAGATGCCAACATCCTTCGGAACGAGGATGTCTATGTCTCCCACAAACCGATAGAGTTTAAAAGTGACCTCATCTTCTGGGAAATTGGCCTGGGTGAAATCAAGATCGACGTCACCCACAAAACTCCAAATCTCCTGATCCATAGCATCCCATTCACCTGAGCGACGCAAATCCCCGAAGAATAGCATTTGAACATCCGTGCCCTCTGGGGCGATGCGCGGCCTTACGATTATTAAAATCCCAACCAAGATCAAGAAGCTGGGCCAGCAGATGGCGCCGAAATTAATATCGAGTAGGTTGCTCAGCAAAATGAGAAATCCAAATCCAACGAGCACGCTGCCCAAGAGTATCTGTGTTTGTTTCTTCATGTCACCCTCCTAAACGCTAACAATTTTTCATCTTGGCAGTACCTACACCGCCAAGATCAGCAATCCTGACTTGATTATTGCTCCTTTACTCTTTTAGAACAACTTATGTCTAGTTCGGAGCCCTCTTGCATTGGTCTAAACATTAACCATAATCATCGCAATGGAGATCGTCTCTCAAATGAGCAGCATCTGGAGGCATCATGAATACTCGTCAACGTCAATGTGTACTTATCCTGCTTCTCACCGCTCTTCTCGCCTCCTGCGCTGGCGGGACATCTGGAAGCGTACTCGGTTCCAGAGAGAGTTGCCGTATCAACGCAGGTTCTGGAAGCTGCGAAGGCACATTCAGTACATTAAAAGGGACCTATGGGAAAGATATCGAGGACGAGGCTATTTTCAGCGGCGACGCTATTGATGTTGAGGTTCAGTCCTCAGTAGAGAGTGGTCCGGTTCGAATCTCGGTGGAGTCGCCCAGTGGAGAGGTCACGTTTATCGAGATTTTATCGGGAAACTCGGGCACACTCATCGGCGTCGCTTCAGGTGAGTTCGACGGCTTTGAAGTCGTGTTTGAAGCCCTCGACGGAGAGGCGACCGGAATTATTTACCAGATCACCTACCAAGTGCGCTAAACCACATGAAGATTTCGCAATCCGCCTTTCTTCTATGATTTCAGGAAGGGACATGGAGCTCCAAGTTCACCGTATCAAACTTCGGTTGTCGAATGCCTACGTGGTCGAGTTGCCCACCGCATTGGTTCTCGTTGACGCCGGCTCTCCCGGTGATACTCAGAAGATACTCTCACGGCTGAACGCCTTCGGATCCAAACCCCTGCGTCTCATTTACATCACACATGCCCACCTCGATCATTACGGAGCGGCAGCTACGATACAGCGTGACACCAACGCTCCGTTGGCAATTCACGCTGAAGATGCTGAGACTATGGCAAAGGGGGAAACCCATCTCGGTCAGGTTCGCGGCCGAGGCCGGCTCACAGCCACGCTGATGCCCATCGTGAGAAGGCTATTCCCGGTTGAGCCGGTTACAGCCGACTCTGTGCTTCAAGATGGGCAAGATTTAGGGGACTTCGGATTGCCCGGGCAGGTGCTCCACACCCCCGGACACACACCCGGCTCGACTTCGCTTATTGTGGATGGCAGATTGGCCTTCGTTGGAGATTTGTTCTCCACCTTTGGGAAGCCCCACACCCAGCGCCTGTACGCCCACGATTGGTCAGAGATAGAAAAGAGCCTTGAACGATTAAATGCGCTCAATCTCGAGTGGCTCTATCCAGGCCATGGCCAGCGACCCTTATCTGGGGAGGAATTCGCCTCGCTTGTCTCCACTCAACGATAAGAGTGCCCCCTGCTTTGAGTTATGAAACAGCGGACATTTCCATCATGCACTAAATCTTATTTCGGGGGAATTATGCCGCGGATACCTTCAGGGTAAGCATACTCTCTTTGATCCATGAAAGACCAAACCCAAGATACGGGAATCGCCGAACTATCCTTTTACCGATATCCGTAGTCACGAGATCGATCTCGATCTGGTCGCCGCAAGTGCCCTGCATTTCTTCCGTCCATGCATAACCGAAGCCAAAATACGGGAAACCCCACTTCCTTTCACGGCGAACTTTGCTGGCTGTCAATGCCGTTGCATTTCCCCCAATAGTCCCCTCCACACCGTTCACCCAGGCAAAGCGAAACCCCCGATATGGGAAGCCATATCTTTTATCTCTACCCACGTCAACCGCCTGCAGATCGATGGATACTTCCTTGGATGAACCCTGCATTCTCTTTGCCCATGCAGAACCCAACCCAAAGTAGGGAAACGACCACTTTCGTTCCATGCTAACAGCTGTGGTCGTGAGTGGGATTTGCAGCTGCCCACCATTCGCCTTCACCATGTCCAC
>DAOUTT010000006.1 GCA_030668545.1 Anaerolineales bacterium
CAGACGGCATCTAGGTAAGTAGAGCATGAAACTCAGCACTTTCATTTCGATACATTCGGTTTTGTTATTTCTATTCGGACTAGGATTTCTCCTCGCACCTGCAGGGATGCTCTCCGTCTACGACACGTCTACAAATTCAACCGGGCTTCTCACAGCAAGAGTGTTTGGAATAGGCAACATCCAGCTAAGCATAATCATGTGGACTTCTCGCAATGATGTTGGATCCAAGATATTAAAAACATTAGTGTTATTGTTATTTCTTGGTAATGCCTTGGCTTTCATGCTGTCTTTACAGGCTCAAATTTCAGGGGTTTTCAATGTACTTGGATGGACAAATGTGGCTCTATTTCTGTTCTTTGCATTTGGATATGGGTATTTCCAATTAGTACTTAAAGGAGACAGAGACGCTAGTTAATATTTCTCATATCTTTTTTTAGCGGCTTAACCATTCGCTGTCCCAGATAACCGCTGGGATCTTCGTCAGCGGACCAGGGAAGCAGCGCGAAATGCATATAAGGTTGTTGGATAGGGGCAGGTTAAGATCGGCGTAGGGGAATGCCCTGGCCGCTAAACTTGAAACCGTTAGTCACACTAAAATACTGAGGATGATTGGATATGCTAATGGAATCTGCTAGCAGAGATGTACCTAAGAGCCTCCGTGTCTGGTTCGTGATTCATTTTGTTCTTGACATAATCATTGCCATTCCAATGCTCCTGGTCCCTGAACTTCTGTTGCCACTTTTAGGATGGTCGGTTGTGGATCCGATAACCTCGCGATTGGTGGGGGCAGCACTTCTCGGAATTGGGGTTGAGTCTTTGATTGGGAGAAATGCCAGTCGTGATGTCTTCAAGGCCATGCTTAATTTGAAAATATTATGGGCGTCTGGAGCAATATTGGGGATCGGATTAGGCCTTGTGGCCGGGGGACCACCAACCGCGTGGATATTCTTAGTTATATTCGCAGCCTTCCTAGGATTATGGGCTTACTATCGCGTCAAACTGCGATGAGAAAGATTAGATAGAGTGCCTAACCATTCCTTATGAAGAAGAAATGCTGAAAGATAACGCATGATCCCATCTGCATAAGTGTGCCTCCGGCGTGGGTTTTAACGTCTCGAAGAAGATTTCATAGCTTGTTCAATATTCAATAAGAGCAAAGTTGCTGCCAGGTAAGCTCATCCGTTAGCCCTTAGCATCCAAGAAAATTGGTATAAGAAAGGGATTGGTTAAATCATATGGATGATAAATATCACATCGTTAAGGTTGATAACCCTGAAGAATCTGCTTGGGGGATAATTGGACGAGGCGTTGGAGATTTCAACAAACAACAAGCTGGTGATAATAAATTCAAACGCCTATGTTTCGTTCTTCATGCGCCTGACCAAGAAATTGTAGGAGGGGTGATCGCCGAATCTTATTGGGATTGGTTGTATATAGATTTATTGTGGGTAAAAGACGAACTTCGTGGTCTCGGATATGGACACCGTATTTTAACGCTTGTTGAACAGGAAGCGAGGCAACTTGGTGCTAAGAATGCATATATGGACACATTCAGTTTTCAGGCGCTAGACTTTTATAAACAACATGGCTATCAGGTTTTTGGCGAACTAAATGATTTCCCTCCTGGGCATCAACGCTATTTCCTAAAAAAATACCTTTAGGAAATGTGTGGTGTTAAGAGAACAGCTACTGGAAAACAATAAACGGCAGACATGCATGGACGAAAAGACCATTGTCAGGGCAGGATACGATGCAATAGCCGCTAAGTACCTGAAAACTCGATCTGAGGACTCAGAAGACGTCCAATTGCTTCAGGAACTCGTACAACGGCTACCGAAAGGGGCCAAAGTTCTCGATGCCGGTTGCGGGGCGGGTGTACCGGTCACTAGATACTTGATCAAGTTCTTCGATGTCACTGGAGTAGACTTTGCTGAGGAACAGATTCGTCTAGCACGTCAATTAGTTCCAGGGGCTCACTTTCTTTGTCAAGACATAACTCAACTTACGCTTGCAGATAACTTCTTTGATGCCATCTGCTCATACTACGCCATCATTCACATTCCGCGACAAGAGCATAAGGAACTTCTGCTAAACTTCCAGCGGATGCTCAAACCACCAGGGTTGGCGTTGCTTTGCTTGGGTGCAGACGACTTGGAGAAGGATATTCACGTATATCATGGCACGCGCATGTATTGGAGTCACTACGACACAGAGACGAATCTGAATTTAGTCAAGGAATGTGGGTTCGCCATCATCTGGTCAAAAGTCGTAGCAGACAGTACATCACCAGGAGCCTCGCATTTATTTGTGCTGGCACAAAAAGACTGTGCCTAACTTCGGGATGAAGCCGATCCATCGAGCGACCAGCATCAATTCGTTCGCATCATTGCCGGACCGTTCGTCCCGTATCCGCTATCATAGGATCACTAAAGGAGTATATGCTATGACAAAGGATAATTACACCGGGGATCGCGCAACGATATGGATACGCAGGATTGCACGTATTTGGTCCTTTCCGATCGTTGTATTCGCTCTGATAATGTTTGCCGGCTATACATGGAGCTGGGTGACAACCGGAATAGCAGACCCGTATGCGGTGGAGGACGTTTCTCTCGTAGAATCACTCCCCCCAATATTGATGTTCCTGAGTGTCTTGGGATTAGGTATCGCCTGGCGTTGGGAACGATGGGGGGGAACGATTAGCCTCCTTTTCTTATTAGCAACGATTGTGGTGCTGCTAAGTCAAGGACCGATCACTCAAGAACTCTCTCGCGCGGCGGTCCCCTATCTTATGTCGCTGGTGATTGCCATTCCGGGAATACTGTTCTTGGTGTGTGGTTGCCGATCGAGCAAGAAGCCAACTTTTAAGAACGGCGCCTAACCATTAATTGCCCCGTTCCAACCGGAGTCTTGGGGGAGCCAATCCCGCGAGTTGGGCGAATTGCACTCCACGGCTCTTGATAGAGCATCCTGAAATGCTAGCGCAGGTTCAAGTGGAGCGGTTGCCCGTCTGGATACTCCGCTGCGCTTCGTGAAGCTCAATGCCGTTAGGCGTAGTGCCTATAACATGTAGAGAGGTCTGAATTCCAAAGTTAGTCATCCAAAAGCAAAAGCCAAAGCAATCCTAGAGGTGGTAATAGTTTTCATCATCGTTGTTCTAGGATTCAAGGCTATTAATGTGTCACCGCTGGGTGAATGGGAGAATCAGGTCATAGGACGATATGTCCTTGAATATGGGTTTGTGTTGTTAGTCCCTCTGGTTATTCTAGTTCTGACGCGAAGAAGCTTGAGTGAATATGGGATTAACTTTAAGAACCTTGGTTATCATCTCAAGGTAGTGGCAGTAGGGATCATTCCTTTTTTGTGTTGAGCGCAACCCCTTTCTTTTTAGGCTGAGATCGTTGGAAGAATACGATCCTTATATCCATCCTGGAGTTAGTTTTACTAGTCGGTGTCGCGTGGATGTTGCGGAACTTGCCAACCAAGGTTTAAGGAAACAGTATTGGTGCCTATTTATTCCTCGCAGCGGGACTGCATCTGACGTTGCCTGAGGCGAGTGTGGCGATGGTGGGAACGAAGCTTGTATACACATTCATCTTCGTTGCTCTTGGTGAGGAGATTCTATTTCGCGGATATATTCAGTCGCGGGTGAACGAGGCTTTTGGGCGTCCTTATCTTTTCTTCGGGGTCAATTGGGGCTGGGGAGTGATCATCGGGTCGTTGCTTTTTGGGATATGGCATATATTGAATCCATTTAACCCATTCATCGGGCAGTTCGATCTAATGTGGCAGTGGGGTCTATGGACGTTTTTCTTAGGTCTGATCCTTGGTTTCATCCGCGAGAAGACAGGGAGGGTTGTGGGACCAACGATCTTGCACGGGGTGATCAATTTCTGATGCACCACGCCAAACGACTCAATGTAGCGAGGCCAGTATTCTGCCGATTTTGTGTAGGACTTGATGTCTTATCGAAGTTGCGAGCGTACCGCTTCCCTTTTAATATCGAAAAGAAACGATGTGCATTAAAATTGACCGAACTGCGTCTATCTACTACTTGCACCCGGACCGCGCTCCGCGTGCGCACAAGCGGCGGCTTCACTCACCTTCAATATACGTTCTAGTGAAGTTGCTCACGCCGAAACCGCGCGGCTGATAAAGTGCGACGGTTCGACACCTTCTTTACTTCGTTCGAGAGATCAAGGAGTGCAGAAAAATTGCTATATATCATTGGCGGAGCACCAAGAGTCGGGAAGACTATCATCGCACAAGAATTCTTGGAGAGGGCGAATGTCCCCTTTCTGAGCTTGGATCTGCTTAAGATGTCTTTAGTCAAAGGCGTGCCACAAGTGGGTATTGATCCAATGGATCCAAGCGCGGAGGTTGCTGAGCAAATGTGGCCTGTTGTGCGGGGGCTTTCTGTAACGGTTCTGGAAAACGAGAGGGAGCATCTAATTGAGGGAGACGCAATCTTGCCACCTCATTCTCAGGAATTAGCAAATGAATTCCCTGGCAAAGTTCGAGCCTGCTTCCTTGGCTTTGAAAACGCCAACCCATCTGAGAGACTGTCGGCCATTCGCCATCATCCCGGACCGGAAGATTGGTTGAGCCAATTCGGGGACCACGAAGTTCTCTCCATGATTGATGAAATGATCGAGTACTCTAGACAGCTTCGTGAAGATGCTGAAGCGAGGGGGATTCCATACTTTGAAGACTTAGGCGACTTTGGAGCACTCAAAGAACGGGTACTTCACTATCTAGAGACGGGCCAAGCTTAAGTCGAGGCTGAATCAAACATTAGCGCGGACTGCACCTGCTATGTGTTGGGCGAGTGATGCGGCGCGAAAAACCAGCCATGTTGTATTATGGGGGTGCTTGAAGAACAGGAGAAGGAGTGTTCCCCGGCCGCTTCTCCCAAACCCCACTTCGCTTCGGGGGCCGATGAACACAAAGCCGTTTTGCGCCCAGCTCTACAGGTGCCATTACTGACAGAAGCAAGGGTCAGAAAGCGAGTATTAAATTTGAGACATAAATTCTTGGGTTTGGCGGTTTTGGCTATCAGCTTCATAACGGTATTAGTTCTTTTTGCCGTTTTCTTTGAACAGATCCCAACCCAAAATAATACATTGGCTATGGACTGGAAGACCTCCTGGGCATCAATCCGTGGTGGCAATCTTCAATACTGGCCTGTTGACGGTATACGGTTTCCGCCCTGGTCTCTTGTGCCACTTTTACCCCTGGGCTTATTGCCTATGCAAACGGCGTGGGGAATTCTAGCGGGTGTTGGCGTTTTTATTCTGGTAGTAAGTGTGCCTCGAACTGGATCTAAACCAGTTTATTGGTTAAGTATTCTTTTACTGGTGATTTCCTTTCCGTCGATCCGAAACATCGCTGACGGCAATATGGAAAATATTGTGGTTGCCGGCGTATTATTAATTCTCTATGGATACTCTTCAAAACATATCTACGCGTTAGTGATCGGGATACTGCTGGCTACTATTAAGCTACAAGAAGTAACCTTACTTCTGATAGTTGTGGCAATATACGTGCTTTTGACTTGGACTCCTCGCAATTGGTTGAAAATGGGTTTGTGGTTAACTGGAGGGATTGCTTTATCTCTAATATGGCGTGGACAAAGCTGGTTTGTCTCTCTTTTTGGGCTTAATTATCTTAAGTATACGAGTAGTATTATTGATATTAGTATTTCCGCCGCTTTTCGGCGTCTCGGTTTTATACCCTCTTTCGTCACAACACTGTTCTGGATTGCGATTTTAGGGATCACTCTTTTTGTGGCCTGGAAGAGCCGGGCAAGTTTATCTCGTGAGAAAGCGGGAATGCTCATCGCGGGTTCACTTCTCATAGCTCCCTATGCAGCCGGAAACAGTGTGTTGAGTGTGCTAGCCATCGGGATGATCCCTCTTTTTCAATCAAACCTACTCTTAGGTGGAATCTTAATTGCTTTGGTCAATCTTCCCTTTTTATGGTCAACGGACGTACTTTACAATTTTCAGTCTTATTACTGGACCGTTGTCGTATTAATAACTTGGGCTGTTCTTGTTTGGAGGTGCCTATCAGCCGCCTCTCAATTAGAAACAGCTGAGGGTACGCCATAATAATTCCCAGGTAAAAACCCTCGTAGTGACGCGACTGCACATACATTTCTGGGGCGCTTCTCTCCAGTGAGGATCCACATAGGATGCTGCACAATCGTTAGGGATCCTGTTATGTGGGATCAACTGTGCGGCGTGATTTGGAAGCAGTGGACCTGGAAAGGGAATCCTGAAGAGCTGTCGAAGAGTGTAGCAGGGGGACTAGTCCGTTCGGATGAGATGTGAAGTCCAAAACTGCTATGCTCAAGGTTCCTCGCTTTAGACCATTGCATCGTCAGCAACGCAAGGAGGAGTCATGACAAACACAAACGGAGACAAAACCGTTCGTGTCGTTCGCTGGATCGCGAGGATCTCTGCGGGGGTTATGGCTGCGTTGATTCTGCTTATCTTCGTCGGTGAAGCATTTGCTGATGGATTTGAATCCATTCTCAACCTGACGGTCCGTGAAATCGGAATGATGATGGCCTTCTTTGCGGTGTGGTTGGGGTTGCTGTTGGGTTGGAAGTGGGAGTTGTATGGAGGATTGCTTACGATTTGTGGTGTGGCAGCTTTTTACCTGCTGGATTATCTGTTTTCGGGCACCCTCCCGCGAGGTCCCTTCTTCCTGATCTTCGCGGCACCAAGTTTGTTGTTCACTTATTGTGGGTGGCAGACCATGAAGAAGCAAAAGGCTGAGATTGCCTAGCGATATGAAGGGTGAACTTTGCGAATTGCGATTACGCGGGGTGTAAGCCCCAGAATTGGGCAGTGTGAGCTGACCTATTTTTCCCGGCAGGACATTGATGTTAACCGCGCCCGATCTCAGCACGCGCAATATGAGAATTTATTGACCGACCTGGGATGTGAAGTCCGAAGGTTACCAGAAGAACCCGATCTACCTGATTCAGTGTTTGTGGAAGATACTGCCATTGTATTAGATGACGTGGCCGTTATTACGCGGCCAGGTGCATCCCTGCGAAGAAATGAAACACAAAGCATTGCTGAAGTCTTATCGGAATACCGGACAATAAAGCAAATAACCGATCCGGGCACGCTTGACGGTGGAGATGTCTTGCGGATTGGCAGGACCCTGTACGTAGGTAATTCAGTTCGCTCGAATATTACTGGAATCAAACAATTGATGGAGATCGTTGCTTCTTATGGATATGACGTTGAAGTTGTTGAAGTGAAAGGCTGTTTGCATTTAAAGTCAGCGGCTTCCCTCGTGGGTGAAGAGACCCTACTAATCAACAGATCTTGGGTTGACGCAGACTCTTTTGGCGGCTCCAGGGAATTTATTGAAATTGATCCAAGCGAACCTTACGCAGCCAATGCTTTGCTCGTTGGGGATGAATTGATGTATCCGCAGAGCTTTCCCCGGACTCGTTTGCGATTGGAGAGTAGTGGGATCGGGGTAAGAGTCGTTGATGTCTCCGAGCTGCAGAAAGCTGAAGGCGCATTGACTTGCTGCAGTTTGATATTCACAGAGGAGGGGCAAGCCTAAATACAAGCTGGAAGCTTGATAACGTAGGTCGCGGGTGCCTGTGCTGCTGTGAGGATTATCAGGGAAATGTGGATAAGGGAATCCATCTCATACTATGAGCATGAATTATGATTGAAATCAACTATCGCTGGATGGCGCCAGTTGAGGCGCAGCGTATTCGTGAGATTAATCGGAGTGAGGAAATCCGAATAGGATACATGGTCCAAAGTGGTCAACTTTGCAAAATCGATGTCGATTGGGATACACCGTCATTCTTTCTGGAAGGGGATGGTGAGCACACTGTCTCCCATCTTGTTGAGTTTTGTCTAGATCATCTCCGCGCGGGTGGGAGGATCATAGGAGCTTTCCATGGTGAGAAACTTGTCGGAGTTGGGGTCATACGCCCGAATATTCGGCGTGGTATGGCTCAATTGGCACTCTTACATGTAAGCAACGGATTTCGGCGTAATGGGATTGGAAATCACTTGACTCGAGAGTTGATTGACGAAGCTAAAGCATTCGGGGCTGATAGGGTCTACGTTTCGGCAATGCCGTCCGGATCTGCCGTGGGCTTCTACTTAAGTCACGGATTTGAATTGGTTGATGAGGTCATTCCGGAGCTGTTTAAGCTAGAACCCGAAGATATCCATATGTTGAAAATACTGGGTTGACATCAACAATTTGTATGCTGATAAGAGACAACCTTTGAGGAACGGATGGGTTTGAGATAATGGAGGTGCTGCATTGAGGACTGCTATCATCATAGGGGCTTTTGGCGCTTTAGCGACAGGAGTAGCGATTGGTGTTCAAGCCACACTGACCAGTCGAGTAGGCGGAATAATCGGAAACATCCGAACTGGTTTGCTTACCAACTTTCTTGGCGGAGTAATCGCTGGCATTGTTGTTCTCTTTCTTTTCATTCTACAAGGTTCAGGCGCTTGGAAGATACCGACCACTGCGGTAGTAATGGTAGCCGTATCTGGCACATTGGGGATATTGATCATCACCGGTCTCTCGTTTTCGCTTCAACGTGCTGGAGTTGCTGCTGGACTTGCAACGATCATCCTTGGCCAACTCATCGTGTCCGTTATCGTTGAAACACGTGGAATCGGCGGTATTGAGCCTATTCCATTAACGATCCCGCGTATCGGTGGTTTATTCGTGATGGCAATAGCCGTATATTTGTTGATGCCTAGAACCTGAAGGATTATTCACGGCTAGGGAAGATGATCAACGCTGATGCAAGGTGTCAAATAGGGCTATAAGAAGATAACAACAAACGTAGCGGAAAGGAAATTATGACATTCACAATGACGGACGCGGAAAGGGAAGCCTTCCTCGCGTCTCTTCATGTAGGAGTTCTCGGAATATCTTCACCTGATCGTGCCCCGGTGTTAGTGCCTGTATGGTATTCCTATGAACCGGGGGGTGATATCGTATTCATCACGAACAAGGACGCAAAGAAAGTGAAGCTTATAAAGCAAGAGCGGAGATTCACACTATGTGTGCAAGATGAATCTACGCCTTATAAGTATGTCAGTGTTGAGGGTCCAATAGTTTCCATTGAGGATGCTGATCACGAAAGAGATTTAGGGCCTATTGCCCGTCGCTATCTTGGAGAAGAAAGAGGCGATGCGTATGTGGACAAGACATCGGGAGATGAAGAGCTCCTTATTCGGATGAGGCCAGCTAGGTGGTCAACGGCAGACTACGGGAAGAATTCTGCGTGACGAGCGGCAACGATCCGCAAATTATTCGCGGTTAGTGAATGTATGAAAATGAAGAAGTGGGGTAAACTCTGTCAATGTCATCCGCAGAACCCAGTTTGAAGCGGGTCATTGCATAGAGCAACATTCTCGGAGGAAAGGTGACTAACATGGTTCCCAAACGTGACACGGATCCAATCGAAGGGCGAATACGAGCCATGTGCGAGCGCGTCAAGGGTATTCAGCAATCGGATTTTTATTATTACAACATCCCAATCAGTAAGCCAAACGGCACGGCGACGGTTTTGGTTGATGGGCGTGAGATGAGTATGTTCGCATCATATAGTTATCTTGGACTTATTGGACATCCCAGGATCGATGCAGCCGCTCGAAAAGCGATTGATGACTTTGGAACAGGAACCCATGGTGTCAGGACCTTGGCGGGCACTTTGACCCTACACACTGAGATGGAAGCGACCATAGCGGAATTCAAGGGCACGGAGGACGCAGTCACCTTCACATCCGGCTATGTCACCAATCTAACGGCAATATCATCGTTAGTGGGCAGGCACGATTGTGTGTTCAGCGACAAATTGAACCATGCCAGTATCGTCGATGGATGTTTGATGTCAGGATCGAAATTTTTTCGTTTTCGCCATAATGACATGGATGACTTGGCGGCGCGACTAAAAGAGGCACCGTCCCAGGCTGCAAAGCTGGTGATCTGCGACGCGGTTTTCAGCATGGATGGAGATATCATCGATCTTCCAAGAGTAGTAGAGCTTTGCAAAGCAAACGATGCGTGGCTGATGATCGATGAGGCGCATTCGCTTGGAGTGCTGGGCGAGACCGGCAGGGGTATTGAGGAGTATTTCAACCTGGAGGGGGCGATAGACATTAAGATGGGGACGTTAAGCAAAACTATTCCCAGTGTCGGCGGGTACATCGCCGGAAGCGCTGACTTGATCAAATTCTTACGACATCAATCACGAGCCTACATCTTCTCCGCGGCGTTGCCCCCGGCGCAGGCTGCAGCTGCGATGGAATCTTTCCGTGTCATTCTTGACGAACCATGGCGGGTGAAACAGCTACGTGAAAACACAAAACTCTTCATCAATGGTCTTAAAGAGCGGGGTTTTGATACGATGAAAACCGAGACCGCGATCGTGCCGTTGTTATGTGGAACGGATGAGAAGGCATTTGAAATGACGCGTGAGTGCCATAAGCGAGATTTATTCGTCCTTCCCGTCATCTCGCCGGCCGTACCGGTGGGATTGGCACGCTTGCGCACGACTGTGACTGCCAGCCATGAGCCGGAGCAGATCGAGAGAGCCCTGGATATATTCGAACAAGTGGGAAAGGAAGTTGGCGTTCTCTAACCAGCGGGGCGTTTGACGTTATTATTCATGAGGGGTGGCCATAAATGGCCAGCACTTTTAACAGAGGTAGAGACGTTGCATGCAACGTCTCTACAGGCGGCGTCTCAGTGTCTTCAGTCTCTTCAATGATGATTTTTCCACTTTAGGTATTCGAATTACGGTAGGTTCAAAATCCGAAATATTGGATTTTCAAACCTGTGTTGATTTTGAATTCCCCAGACAATTTCCATAAAGAAGGAGAATACGTATGGACGAACCAACGGTGATTGCAGTATGTCTTAGTTGTGATAGAAGTGAGTCAGAGATTCCTCTCTTGCAGTTGAGGTTTCAGGGTGCGCAATTATCGATTTGTTCCCAGTGCTTGCCCGTATTAATCCATGAACCGGAAAAATTGGTCGGTCGTATGAGTGGAGCGGAGGATATCGAACCAAGCCCACATGATCATGGATAGAGATTGAGTTTGAAGCGAGGGGATGGATATTTAGCTTATATTTTATTAAGTGTTGGCAAGGGGCCTCTATTTATTATTTGCTGCCGAGAGACCGGCAAGCCATCCAGTAGAAAATGCTGCCTGTAAGTTGTAACCCCCGGTATCTGCATCAAGGTCTAGCACTTCCCCGGCGAAATATAATCCATCAACGATGAGCGAGGCCATCGACCGGGGGTTGACCTCGCGCGTAGTCACGCCGCCTGCTGTTACGATCGCTTGGGCAAATGAGCGGTGTCCACTGATATGAAAACGAAAATCTTTAAGCCAGGTTCGTAAACGTTTACGTTCGGCAGACGTAATTTGATGTGCTCGTTTATCCTGGGGGATGCCGGTTAGATCGATGCAGACCGGGATCATCTTGCGGGGGAGCAGATCTTGAAGCAACGTTCGATACTGCCGTTTGCCGTGTGTATCAAAATCCCTCATCAAGCGGGCGTCGAGTTTGGCGTCATCCAGCGCCGGTTTGAGGTCGATGGAAAGTACGACTTCATGTTTAGCGCGTAAAGCGTCGACGACTTTCCGACTCAGGGATAGGATAATCGGCCCCGAAAGCCCAAAGTGGGTGAATAACATCTCACCGAAGGCTTCGGCTTGTTTATTTCCATCGACGATCAGGCGCGCGTTTACATTTCGTAAACTGAGTCCCTGCAGCCGCGGGGCAATATTCCCCGATGTTTCAAGAGGTACTAATGCGGGGCGAATGGGGACGATGGTATGCCCAACGTCCTCAGCCAAGCGGTAGCCATCTCCTGTCGATCCGGTGCCGGGATAGGAAGCGCCTCCTGTGGCGATAATCACGCTTTTGGCTCGGTACTCGATAGATGCCGACTGATTATTAGATTTGGGTTTCGGACTGGACCCAGGAGAGTTAGCGACTTGCACTCCTACAACCCGTTCATGCTCAACCAGTAATCTCTCCACCTTTGCTTGGGTTCGCAACTTTGCGCCATTTTTTTGAACCCAATACTTCAATGCATCGACTATATCTTGAGCATCGTTGCTCACCGGATAGATGCGTTCTCCGCGCTCTAAAACAGTTTCGACACCCAGCTCATCGAAGAATTCGATTAATTCATCGGTGAAGAAACGCGTAAAAGCAGAGCGCAGAAATCGGCCATCGGGACTGAAGTGTTCAATGAATTCTTTGAGTGGGGCCACATTGGTTAAGTTGCAGCGCCCTTTGCCAGTTATAAGCAGCTTGCGGCCCGGGTGGCTCATTTTCTCAAGAAGAAGCGTTTCAGCCCCGGTCGCCGCAGCCTGCCCGGCGGCTATCAAGCCGGCAGGACCTCCCCCAATCACAATCACCTGATTTTTACTCATTCGGTTTTCACACTCAGGAACTCGAAGTAAATCTGAGCTTTGATTCTAAACCATATGACGGCGTGTGAGTGGGCAATCATGAAAACAAGGTTGTTCTTTTAAAAGTGTTGTGCGAAGATGATTGTTGAACTCCGACGAGGATCAATTTATCCGGTGTAGGCTTCTGCTTCTCTCCGATTGAGACTTGGCATTGATGCATCAACGGAGTTTCTTAAACCCACAAGTGATTGACACAAGCAGGGCAAGAAGTGGAGTGTGGGTTGAGGAGAGTTCACGATTATTCAGCGCATATGAAAGGAATTGATAATGGAACTCACTCCGGAATTTAATCTAGGTCTGCTTAACGGCTGGGTGCTTTTGGTCTTTTTCTATATCGTATTTGGTATTCTGCTGCTTAGTTTCCCAAAAAGTGTTGTCGCCAGGCTCTACGATCGATCCGCATGGAGCAAAAGACAAAAAACCCTTAGCGTAATTGGAAAACTCTTCATATTTTCATGGTTTGCGCTAGTGATCCTGACTCCCTTGAATATCGGGCATGTTGTGTTTGTTCTTGGGGGCGCGATTTATTTTCTCGGATTGTTTGGTTTTGTGCTCTCGCTATTGAGCTTCAAAGATACGCCGCTCGATCAGCCCGTCACCAAAGGACTCTACCGGATCTCGAGAAATCCTCAGCAAGTATCAATTCTTTTGTCATATTTTGGGATCAGCATTGCCATTGGGTCTTGGGTGGCGGTAATTCTGATAACCATTGGCGCCTTCATGAGTCACATTCGCGTGATTGCAGAAGAGCGATCATGTTTACAACAGTATGGCGATTCGTATAGGCAATACTTAGAGCAGGTTCCACGGTATTTCTTGTTCTTCTAGTTTGACCGCGGATAGAGATGATTTAGCTCGATAATAATAAAGGGGTCGGAGTTTTCGTACTGGTGTTAAGGCATCGCGGTTGGAATCGATTATCATTCGGAACCGACGAAGATCGAATTTCCCATGAGACAGGGCTTGTCTTGAAGCAACGAACATCTTCGGCACGGAGTTTAGCCTGAGCCTGTCGAAGGATGCAACAGGATGATATCAAGCAGGAACCTGTCATGCTGAACCCATTCGGCATCGCTCAGGCTAAACTCCTTGAAGCATCTCGTTCGTAGAATTGAATTGTTCTCCTTTCCGGGAACGAGATTCTTCGTCGCTGCGCTCCTCAGAATGACATTAAGCGGTAACCTTTCATTCTGAGGGCAACGAAGCATCTCGTTCTTCGACCCGGAAGGTGCTACTTGATTTGAACGGGACTATTTTGCACTATGTGCCTCAGCATGGAATATATTTAGCCAACAACAAGAGGTGAAGCTTGCCTGAGCGTCTCTGGATTCTTATTGCCCCACTAAAAGAAACCCAGTTAATCCCCCTAAGATTTTGGCTACTGTTCGCCATCTCAATACTCCTCGTCGCCTGCGCTGGACCGGCGCCGCCGACGGAAACGATAGTCAGGGGCGAAATTAGCGCAGCTACCTTACCACCTACGCGCCCATCAGAAACGCCAACTTTACCAGAAGTGGAAGCCAGCCCAACAAACAATTCAGTTGATACCCTGGAAGATATCCTCGTGTCGTACGGCTTAGAAAGATGGATCCCAGAGGGAGGAGATACAAGCCAGAATCCGATTACCCCGGATGTCCTCACTAATCCCGCAACGTATGGCGCTTTCCTCGATGAGTTAGACGATCGCCTTAAGGATGCGAAATTGGATGTTGAGAAAATCGCCTCTCAAGGAGATCGTGCTCTAGTCGAGGTGTACTGGAATGGGGTTTCTTCCTATTCTGAGGGGACAGAGGTGGACATTTATTATCGTGGAGTGGATGATCCTGCTGCCAGCCTGTGGATCAGGAACGATCAAGGTGAATTTACACTCTTTGAAGTGGGTGATCTTGCACCTTATATAGATACGCTCCCGGATGAAGCACCCATCGAGTGGACAAATCCCGGTCGGCTTAGCTACTTCGATGATCCGTGGGATAACTTGGCGAACGGATTACATATCATCGATGCCGAAGGACGAGCGATTGCTCTTTGGGACCGGGAGCGAGGCAGCATCGAATCCTGGATGAAGGTTAGTCCCCATAGATATAAGATCGTCAATGGCATGGACGTCGATTATTTTGGTTTCTCTGAGGACCAACTCGATGTCATCTGGGAGGCGTTAGCCTGGATCAATCTTGACGAGGGCAACGTTAAAGATTTATTCGAGGTGGTTGTGTCAGTTCGAACTACTGATTTGCCGGCATGGATCGCCGGGGTTGCCGGCAGGGGCGATGTTCGTGTAGATCCTACAATGTTTACATTTTTACGAGATAATATTGATTCGCCTCGCCAGGCTGATGTGCTCTGGATTGCAGCGATTCTTGTTCATGAGGCTGTCCATATCAATCAGCCTGGGGAGTGTAGTCCACAATATGCGGCTACCCAGGGGATGAGTTTTGAGGAATACGGGTTGTTTGTGGAAACAGGACCGGGACAGGCATATGAGCAAGAGGTCAGGTTTATAGAGCGAACCTTAGCGCTAAAGGATTCTACCGGGAATAGGATGGTCAGGGATTCGCAGGTGCGAAATATCATCCGCGAGGTCAATGAATATAACGCAAGTGCCCTTGGAAGGGCGTTTTTTGCGGATGGAGTTCCTGTTCCTACTTGCGCGAATCCCTAGAGATCAATAACAATGATTGTCAAGCTGCACGACAAACATCTCCCTCAATACACGTTTAGGATGTTCCCCCCACAACTCTAGTGGCAGCCATTTTGATCCCACGGCGTCTTCGCTATTTCATGCTCAGATCGTAAGGTAGCAGTAAGATCGTTATTCCATCTAACTCTGTACAATCATAGTATGCGAAAACCGCCTGTGCTTTGTCCTGACGATGATGCCATTTCCGTCGGACGAGTATTCGCTACACCATTAATGGTCAAGGGTTTTACATGGTTTCCCCTCACGCAGTGCATTGTATGGGGGGTCATGTCATGGATTGCCGGAAGGACCCGACCTGATCGTGGCTTAGGTGAGAGGATGCGCATCGCGACATACACGATGCCCGCGGTTCTTGGGTCAGAGTGGGGTCACAATTTAGCGCATGCAGCAGCTGCGCACTGGGTCGGAAAGCCGATGGATGCCATACGAATAACCTGGGGAATGCCATTGTGTGTGTATTACGATATTAATGACGACTCGGTCACGCCGCAGCAGCATATCCTCAGAGCGTTGGGGGGACCCCTTTTCAGTTTCACACTTCTAGTGATATCGAGTGCTGTTCGGCGAATCACACCCAAGGCTTCGTTGTCACGAGAAGTTGCCGATGTCTTCTGCGCGACGAACGCATTTCTCAGCACGGTCTCCTTGCTTCCTATTCCCGGGATAGATGGCGGTCCGATACTTAAGTGGTCATTAGTAGAGAGGGGCCGCACGGTAGAGGAAGCGGATCAAGTGATTCGCAAGGTTGATGGCGGCCTTGGAATTGCCCTTTCGTTTATAAGTGCAGCGGCGATTAGCAGGGGGAGGCGGGTTATCGGTTTATTGTCCGCTATGCTGGCTGTGATGTCCTTTGGGGTAGCGTTCGGGTGGATCAAGGAGCAGGATTAGAAATCGGACGAAGGCGCAACTACGATTCGAAGCAAGAGAAAATATTTTTCAAGAGATATTTCCCATTTCATCTAAAGGGGCAGCTTCTTTCAGGATGTTCTCGGCCATTATAATTTCATCCCTTAGTATGAAAAAATCCAGACTACGAGGCTTGGGATAGCTGCCTCACCATAGGCTGATTTCCCGGGGGCTATACGCTCGATGGTCGCTCTGCGATGTCTATCCTAATCACTTTAATCGAGAGGCTTGGAGACAACTCCTGCGGCGTGCTATGCTAGTGGCACGCGAAGACATAGATGGATCATGGAACCTATACGAAATTCTGCCAAGGCAATCATCATTAAAGAGGGGCATCTTCTTACCATTAAGCATAGGGATAATGAAGGTCCTTGGTTTACCCTCCCTGGAGGGGGACAGGATCACGGCGAATCATTAGGTCAAGCACTCGAACGAGAGTGCCAAGAGGAGATCGATAGTAGCGTGGACGTAGGTAAATTGTGGTATGTCCGAGAGTACATAGGGAAGAACCATGAATTTAGGGGCACGGATGGCGATGCCCATCAAGTCGAGTTTCTGTTTGAATGTCATTTGAAGGAGGATCACTTTCCAGGAATGGGGACGAATCCTGACTTAGGTCAAGTGGGAATAGTATGGCTGCCGCTTGCGGAAATCGAAGGCGTCCGAATTTACCCGAAAATTCTGAAAAACCTGCTTGTAGCTGATGGCAAAGAGGCTGAGATTTACCTTGGTGACGTAAACTGAGGTTCAGACGAGGTTAATTCCCCGTATCAAGCGTATTGCGCTTCCTTGTGGTCAACGCCCTTCCCAGGATATTGACAACACATCCAAACTAGAGCATCTTGATGAAAACTTCTCCTCCGAAGGAAATGGGACATATGAAAACTTACGACAACGTTATGGAATTGATCGGAAAAACTCCGCTGCTCAGGTTGGGACATCTGGCGAAGAATGGCCGGGTTTATGCCAAATGCGAGTTCATGAACCCGCTCAGTTTAAAGGACCGCGCGGTTTTGCAGATTATCGAGGACGCTGAAGCTGAGGGTCGATTAGAACCGGGGAGCACGTTAATCGAAGCGACGAGCGGCAATACAGGAATGGCCGTGGCATTCCTTGCGGCCATCAAAGGTTATAAAGCCATCCTGGTGATGTCGGAGATCCAGAGTCTGGAGCGAAGGAATATTCTCACAGCGTTTGGAGCTGAGTTGATCCTGACTCCTGCATCTGAAGGTACCGGAGGAGCACGGAAGAAACTCAAAGAGATCGTTGCCAGTCATCCTAAATACTTTTACGTCGGGCAGCATGTCAATCCTTCCAACCCCAAAGCACATTACCAAACAACGGGTCCAGAAATTTGGGCGGACACGGATGGACAGGTCGAAATTCTTGTTGCCGGTCTGGGGACAGGAGGGACGATTTGCGGGGCGGGGCGATACTTGAAGGAGAAGAATCCCGAGGTGCAATTGGTGGCGGTAGAGCCCGAAGAATCGCCCACTATTTCCCAGGGTGTTTTCAAACCACACCGCATGATGGGAACAGCACCGGGTTTTGTGCCCGAAACGTTGGACCGAGAGATCATTGATGAAATCTTCTTAGTGAGCGAAGGTGACGCATTTGACATGTGCCGAAGAATCGCTGCTGAGGAGGGGCTCCTTGTGGGGATCTCATCGGGAGCGGCGGCGCAAGCTGCATTAACGATCGCCGAGCGACCAGAGAATTCTAAGAAAATTATCGTAGCGATTTTCGCGGACACAGGACAAAGATATCTGAGCGTGGATGGTTTATTTATATAGGATGTTATGGGTAGATGGCATTTCCAGAACCGGAACAATCGAGTCCATTTGTTATACTTTTCCAATTGAAGAGAGCCATGATCATATGTATGTCGTCTTGTTGCGATCGGAGTTTATTTTCAAACGCTCTCGATTGATGGATATTGGCGCCCTGGAAAAATGCTGTGGGAGGTAACGGGCGCCAACTCACTTGCATTCTATTTCTAAGAGATTAATAATGACCACTAGGTAAAAAATTCCAATTTGGAGAGAGCGAATGGAAAAACAATCGGAAGGAATCAAGGGGATTGGTTGGAGGATGGTGGTCCGCTTCCTGATATACGTTGTTCTTTTACCGTTTGTTTTGTTCATCGCTGCGGGCCGTTTTGATTGGACCATGGCCTGGATTTATATCGGGATCCATATCGCTTTCACGCTTATCAGCAGGATCATTGTTCTCCGTACGAGTCCGGAAACACTCGTCGAGCGTGGCCGTGCTTTGCAAGCTGATGATGTGGCTGCGGGCGACCGCTTCATGGTTGTGATCGTTGGTTTGTTAGGCCCATTGGCTATCTGGACGATCGCTGGTCTCGATGACCGTTTTGGCTGGTCCCCAGATCTGTCTTTCCTGACCCTAGGGATTGCATTGCTTGGTGTCGTTCTTGGCTACGTTCTTGGAACCTGGGCGATGGTCACCAACGCGTTTTTCTCGTCCGTTGCCCGAATCCAGGAGGATCGTGATCAATCGGTCATTACGGGTGGTCCTTATCGCATCGTTCGGCACCCGGCGTATGCGGGAGGGGTCGTTAGTTCCATTGCTATACCCTTGATGCTTGGCTCATATTGGGCGCTCATCCCTGCGGGAATCGCGCTGATATTTCTGGTCATTCGCACGAAGAACGAGGATAAAATGCTGATGGAGGAACTTCCGGGATATGCGGACTTCGCGCAGCGAACACGGTACCGTCTTGTGCCGGGCATCTGGTAAACATGAAGAGGTAAATCCATTGAAGAAGAAGTTCCAGAAGCGAACCTATCAGAGTTTGGGTGAGGTCTGGGAAGACTTTCGCTACATCATCAAGCGTCGGCTCATCATAAGAAGGGCGATGAGGGATCTGCTCTCACCCGCCTTCCGTGAACGGCTGATGCTCGTTGTTACAGAAGTGAATGGGTGCCGGTACTGTAGGACATTTCACGCGAGTGAAGCACTTAAAGAAGGTATTACCGACACCGAACTCGCCGAGTTGCTGGCTGGTCAGAATCCCACAGACACACCCGAAGAAGAAATACCAGCCATGATCTATGCTCGCTACTGGGCTGAGAGTGATGCGCAGCCGGCACCTGAAAACGTTCAAGAACTCATAGATGTCTATGGTGAGGAGAAGGCTGCAGCTATACATATTGTTTTGCGCATGATCCGCATGGGAAATCTCATGGGCAACACGGCAGACTACATACTCTACCGTTTGACGTTTGGTAGGGCTGGTGTGTAAATGGAGAGGGACGAACGATGGGCGAAAAACCAGCGGTAAGGGATTACTGGCGATCCTATCTTGATTCTCAAAAACCAGAGCGGTCATCACAGGGTTTGAAGTATGAAGCCTGGGCGTTCGGGAACACGCCTGAAATGGCTGATGACTTAGGGGATCTGGTCAAGCGGGGGGTGAAGATTGCGACGGCTTCACTGGCCTGGGCTTACCAAGCGGAAGGGGAACCGCATCCTGATGTCGGCGATATAAGCATCATCCTGGATGGCCGGGGTGATCCAATGTGCATTATTGAAACGACGGACGTCGAAGTAATTGCCTTTAATTCGGTAGGTGAAAAGCATGCCTATGAGGAGGGTGAGGGGGATCGCAGCCTGGATTATTGGCGAGAGGTCCATTGGGCTTTCTTTGCCGAGGAGTGTAAATCCATCGGTAAAGAACCCACGGGTGATATGCCCGTAGTTTGCGAACGCTTCCGGCTGATCTACTCGTAATGAGTGGATTGAAACCACGTTTCGCACTGAATTTTAGTGAAACAATCCAGGTCACCTGACGTTAACCACCATCTAGGCGTTATGTTAGAAGC
>DAOUTT010000282.1 GCA_030668545.1 Anaerolineales bacterium
CGTCTGCGAGGAGGTATGTCCCCTCCCCGAGAAAGCGATCGAGCTTAAGCTTGTCAAAGCGCGTCTGCCGACAGGTGAGATCCGCATCCTGCAGCGCCCGGTGGTCATTCACGACCTGTGCATCGGCTGCGGGATGTGCGAGTACAAATGCCCGGTTGTCGGTGAGGCGGCCATTCGCGTTCATTCAGACTGCTCGGGTGGAGGCGGCCAGGGTGACGGCCAGGGCGGCGGGCAGGGACGACGCAGCGGAGAACGATCGAACGACTAGCGCGCCCACAGCGTGATCGCCATTAAGTCGATCCCGAGATCCCACAGAGGATCGAGGGCGATCTCCGTTTGAAAGCGACTCCCACAAGACAGGTATTCAACACCTGAGACACAACGTTCCTTTCATACTGCACGGATTCCCTCCACACAGACATCCCTTATTGGTCGTTAATGGAATATTAAGATATTTCGGATATATTTAGTTGTGTATTTGAATAAATCAAATTTTCGGAGGAAGTTGTGACAACCGTATCGCAGTATATGAAACAAGGACGTTTTGTGAAGAGGCTCGAGGATCCGAAGATCGCGCGGATGCTTTTTGGAGAGGTGAAGTGGGCCTGGATCTGGATCCCGCTGCGTCTCTATGCTGGCTGGCAGTGGCTCATCGCCGGCTGGAATAAGCTCGGCAATCCGGTGTGGACAGGCGAAAGCGCTGGTGTGGCCGTAACCGGGTTCGTGCAGGGAGCGCTGGAGAAAACCGGCGGCGCCCACCCCGACGTTCAGGGCTGGTATGCATGGTTCTTAAGGAACCTGGTTCTGCCCAATGCCGGCCTCTGGAGTCAGTTCGTCGCTTACGGAGAGCTGATTGTGGGGATCGCCCTGATTTTGGGCGTGTTCACCGGCATGGCCGCCTTCTTTGGTGGTTTTATGAACATGAATTACCTGTTAGCGGGAACCGTGAGCACCAACCCGCTCCTGCTCGCCATCGCCATTTTTCTCATCCTGGCCTGGAAAACAGCCGGATGGTGGGGGATCGATCGCTGGCTGCTTCCCGTGTTGGGAACGCCATGGCGGCCGGGGTTCATATTCATGGATGAGGAGCGCGATTCGACTCTGGAGATGGATAAAAACCCGGCCTAGTGTTTCACTGTTGGCGAGATGCCCGGTGAGTGTTGTACGCTTTGATAGAAACCCCTCGTAATCCACGAGGGGTTTTTTCTTTAAGTCCCACCGCGATCATGAATTCTGCTTGCCCCACCCCGGCGGGTGATGCCTGCATCCTTCCACGCCCAGGAGGGGGATAGGAATACAGTGTGTTGTCGTTCGTGCACTCCTCGTGTAAAGTTATCGTGACACAACAATAAAGCGGGGAGAGATCCAGCCTCTGAATTCCACATTGCATTCCAATATTGGGGGGATAGGATTAATCAATTCCACATCGTATCCGCTTTGGTGGAAATTGTGGAAAGAATGGCGTGTTTACCCCCGTTTGAGGGGATCTGCGCAAAGATGGAGATAGATTCACAAGTTAGGCAGAGTCTGAAAATACTCTTGCTCTGAGTAAGCCGAGCCGAGAACTGGGGAGGGTACAAATATGGACAAAGAGTCAGCCAAATTCGTGAAGACGCCTGCTGGTTCAATATACATTGATGTGCACGGTGCTTCTGATGGTATCCCCCTACTTATTCTGAATGGTGGTCCGGGTTTCGATCATTCGTACCTCAAATTTTCAAGTGCATGGGAGGATCTGGGATCCAACCGGCCTGTTATCTTCTACGATCAACGGGGCACGGGCCAATCCTCGCCTATAAAAGAGGGGGATTCATGCACATTGGTTGATCAGTTATCTGACATAGAAGCAGTCCGAAACCACCTGAAGTTCAAACAGGTAGATCTACTAGGCCATTCGTGGGGAGGGTTCTTAGGGATGGCCTACACGGCGCGGCATCCGTCCCGTGTGCGACGGCTTGTCTTGGTCGATTCAGCAGCTCCTCGTCTACAAGATACCGTCTTTCTCTTTGAGCATGCCTATCCCGAGACAGTGGAACGGCGAAAGGCTGAGGAATTCGGCATAGAGATGGGTGATGATGAAGCCATTCAAAGGAACATTAGAGAATACTTCTCTATGATTTTCCTTTCGACTGAAATGAGGGATGCGTTCGCGGCTAAAGCAGATCCGAAAGCGTACAGCCACAAGGTTAATGAGACACTCTGGAATGATGCCCAGAAGTTTGATCTGACACCAGAACTCTCAAAGTTTAAGCAGCAAACCTTGGTGATAACGGGACGGTTTGACATGAACGTTGCCACATCTGTAGCATACGGCATTCACAAAGCAATACTTAGCTCAGAGTTCGTCGTCTTCGAACGCAGCGGCCATATGCCATTCTTCGAGGAGCAGGAGGCATTTGTACTAGTCGTCAACGAGTTTCTCTTGAAGGATTGATTCCCATAATCATCGGAGGCTCTGCCTAACCCCTCGCTGGAACGGACCGTGGATGCTGCGCGATTTGGAAGCAAAGTTGTATGATGTGAGTGAGTAGAAAAGGTAGCGGTCGGGCATACCCCGGCCGCTCAGCTCAAAGCCGTTATGCGGTGAAAAATAAATTAGGTCAGGGAGAATTATATTTTAGAGGAGGTTAGCTATGAGTAATCCCACTAATATGGGTTCCGTAAAACAAGCTTCTTTAACCGTCATGGTTGATAACAAGGCTGATCTTATCGTTGAGTCGTCTGACCAAGTAAAGTATTTTACCGATGAGCCATTATTAGCAGAGCATGGTTTTTCTGTGCTTATTCAACTTGAAGATTCAGAGAGCAAGATTTTATGGGACGCTGGTGTTTCAAGAGTCGCTTTGATGGAAAATTTCCGTCGAATGAAACTAGATGTAACTTCAATAGAGAAAATTGCTCTAAGTCATGGGCACTTAGACCATTACGCAGCAATGACAGATTTGTTAGTGGAGATGGATTTACTGCCTCAAGATAAGGAGTGGGATGCCTCTGTCAAGGCAGAGGAAATTAAGGAGTGGATAGAAGGATCTCGGATTCCAATCGTTGCACATCCTGCAGCATTTCGTGAACGTTGGTGGCAAAAGGATGATGACAACCTGGTGGGCCCATTTCTGCCACCTCCTGATCAGGAATGGCAGTCTGTAGGCGCAAAGATTGTCCTCTCGGAAGAACCCCACCAGCTTGCGCCCGGTTGCTGGACCACAGGCTATATTCCAAGGACAAGTTTTGAGAAGACTGGAAGATCGAAGGAACTGCGATATCGTAATGGCTCAGATTTTGTCCCTGATGACCTCGAGGATGACCAAGCTATTGTGATCAATATCGAAGGGAAAGGCTTGATCATACTATCTGGCTGTGCACACTCTGGCATTGTGAACACCATTACGTATGCGAGTGAAATCTTTAATATTGATAGAATCTATGCCGTCATCGGAGGATTCCACTTAGCCAGAGCAAGTGATGATGAGATTGAACAGACAATTGAATACATTCGCAGCATAGAACCAACTTTGGTAATCCCGAGCCACTGCACAGGGTTTGGGGCGATAAGTCGATTTTCGCAGGAAATGCCCGACGAGTTTATCGAAGGGGTGGTAGGCACAAC
>DAOUTT010000147.1 GCA_030668545.1 Anaerolineales bacterium
AGTAACTGGCGGGTTATATCCTGAGGGGCGCTACTTCGGAAATGGGGTGGGCATCGGTTTCGACGCTGTTGTCGGATTTGAGGCGTTGAAAATGACCCGTCTTCAGGGTTTCTTATCGTACATTGTCGCTGCGGTTAAAACGATCTTCCTTTATTATAAGGCCCCGTTAGTTCGCATCGAGTTCGATGGAAAGACGGAAGAAAAATACGCCTTGATGGTCTCGATTATGAACGGACGGCGGATGGGCGGCGGCTTCATGATGGCGCCGGAGTCGGGAATCGACGATGGTCTGCTGGATCTCTGTATCGCTGAACAGGTTAGCAAAGCGAGAATCTTCGCCCTGATTCCGCGTTTTATGGCGGGGACGCAAGCCTCCCAGCCCTCAATCCAAACTGGCAGAACCCGCAGCATTGTCGTCACCGCTCTTGAAGGAAGCCTGCCCGCACACGCCGATGGAGAGACGCTCTGCACGGAAGGGGAGCAGCTTAACGTGGAAATCCTTCCGCGTCAGATCGAGATCATTTGTCAGAAATAGGGCTGCAATTCATGACGCTAACGAACCGGTTGGTCAACGCTACAATGAAACGTCTGTCGCGGATTCTGTGCCGTGTCGACGATGAACAAGTGGCGCGCATTCCGGCTCAGGGACCGCTAATAATCGTATCAAACCATATCAACTTTATTGAACCGCTGGTTGTGTATACTCACCTGCTGCCTCGCCCGATGGCTTTCTTTGCAAAGGTTGAGTCGTGGGATAATAAATTGACAGGTTATTTATTCGACATGTGGGGCGGCATTCCGTTAAAAAGAGGTTCAGCCGATATTGGAGCGATCCGCCTTGGACTGGAAGTGTTGGAGACTGATACAATTCTGGCCGTGGCGCCAGAGGGCACTCGCAGCGGCGATGGGGTGCTTGGGAAAGGTCATCCCGGTGTGGTGATCATGGCTTTACGCAGTGGCGCGCCTTTGCTGCCGATGGTCTGTTACCGGCATGAAGGTTTTTGGGATAACATAAGCCATCTGCGGCGAACCGACTTTCGGATTGCGGTAGGGCAGCCCTTCACCTTACAAGCGAATGGTGCGACGGTGACGCGAGAAGTGCGGCAGCAGATGATTAATGAAGTTATGTACCAGATGGCGGCGCTGCTGCCCCCTTCCTATCGCGGCCCCTACGCGAACCTATCCGAGGCGACCGAGACCTACCTGCGTTTTCCCGAAACGTCTGTGAGTAACGTTCAGCAGACGTTGGATCGAGAAGCATTGCTGTAGATCCTCGAGTTCTTCTCTTTAACTCACTATAACCCACTCTGAATCAACCGCTTGTCATTTCGAGCAAGCCGTGCAACGGCGACCGAGAAATCCCTATGATGTTGCTCGTAAAGGTCCCATCTGTGAAAACGACGAGATCTCCCTTTTAATAGATCCAAGAACAATGAATCGAGTCGTCTCAGGGATTTCTCGTCACTTTGGGCGCTGCGCCCCCGACAGAACCGGGGACTTCGCACCCTCTGCTCCTCGAAATGAAATGATATAGATGGACCCTTCATCCTCGATCGTTAAATGGGCCCAAAAAAAACCGCAAGGAAACTGTAATGAAACTCTAATACAAACTCGGGTTATCCTGTGTTAACATGGTCACCTTGACGGCGATCAGCTGGGTTGTTGCTCTGTGTGAGCTGATCGTTTTATTTAATGCAAACACGCCGTATAGATTCATTGAAGTTTTCAATGCGGCATACTTTAGCGGTGAGGTTTTTTGTTAATGGAAATTGCTAAAATAGCAGGTAAGAATGGGCATGAAAACGGTGCGCTCATCAAAGTAAAGGATTTGGTGAAAGTCTACCCGACCGCTGCCAATGGGGTCGAAGCGCTAAAGGGGATCAACCTTGATGTTCACGAAGGGGAATTCCTCGCCATCTTTGGGAAATCGGGGGCAGGTAAATCCACGCTGATCAATATGATCACGGGCATCGACAGCCCGGACTCTGGTGAAGTACAGATCGGCGGAGTCTCTGTCCATTCCATGAGCGATGAAGAATTAACGCGCTGGCGTGGGCGCAACCTGGGCGTGGTCTATCAATTTTTCCAGCTTCTGCCAACGTTAACGCTGATTGAGAATATCACGCTGGCCATGGACTTCTGCGACACATACCAGCTTGCGAAACGCAGTGAGCGTGCTCTGCAACTACTCGACCAAGTGGGCATCCGTGAGCACGCATATAAGGTGCCGTCGAAAATCTCTGGGGGGCAGCAGCAGCGAGTCGCCATCGCCCGTGCGCTGGCGAACGACCCTGATGTGATTGTCGCCGATGAACCGACAGGGAATCTCGATTCGCAAACTGCGGACGACATCTATGACCTGTTTTCTGACCTGGTCTCTCTCGGCAAAACACTGGTCATCGTGACTCACGACCAAGAGATCGCAGAACGAGCTAGCCGCATTCTAGAGATATCCGATGGGCGCATCATCAGTAGCAGATTAAGCGATACACCGTCAAACGGACGTTCCGCGGGCGAAGCTGCGCCCTCTCCTAACCTTGCCCCGCAGCGAATTCATGCAGCGCTCTAAAGATCTTCTAAGAAGATAGGATACAGAATGCATATCCCAACCCGATGGATAAAGATTCTAAAAGACATCTGGAGCAACCGCTCACGGTCTCTTCTGGTCATCTTCTCCATCGCCATCGGTGTTGCCTCGGTCGGTATGATCACGAACGCGGGGATCATGGTGCAGCGGGATCTCTATGGTTCCTTCGCTGCAGGCAATCCAGCGAGTTTGGAAATATATGTATCACCTTTTCAGCGAGACCTAACCAGCGCGGTTGACGCGATGAGGGAAGTCGAAGATGTTCAAGCCAGGAGGGTTGCGAGAGCATCGATTTTGAACGGTGATGGGGACTGGGACGATCTTGCGCTAAACGCCTTCCCGGATTTAACTGATTTAAAGGTCAATCGAGTGGACCTTGTAGAGGGTAGTATGTCCCTCGGCGTTCGTGAGATCGCTATAGAAAAGCAATCGGCCGAAGGGCTGGGACTTGCTGTCGGTGACACGATCACGATCAAGATGGAAGGTGAACGCGCCTATGATTTGGAGGTTGTGGGCATCGTCCATGACCTATACGGGATGCCTTATGCGCTATTGGGGGAAGTCACGGGCTATGTAAACCTTGAAAGCCTGAAATGGATGGGTGAACCCTCTTACTACAACAAACTCGATGTTGTTGTGGCTGAGAACAAGTATGACCGTGAGCACGTGCTTGAGGTCGGCAACAGCATCCGCGATCGGGTGATTGAGCCCTCCGGGTACAGGGTCGGGAGCATGGGGGTCCCCGGGTTGGGGTCTGATCCGGGCAAGCACTGGGCGGAAGACCAGATCGACGGATTTCTCCTCATCCTGCAGATTATGGGTGTCATGGCGGTTCTCTTGAGTGGAGGGCTTGTGGTGAACACGGTCTCCGCGATTCTTGTTCAGCAGATCAGGCAGATCGGTATTATGCGCTCCATCGGTGCGGTTCGTGGACAGCTCATCGCCATGTACTTCTTCAATGTCCTCGCCTATAGCGTGCTTGGTCTGGCTGTGGCACTGCCGCTCGGATTATTAGGGTCTTGGTGGCTTGCAGAATTCGCCGCTGGATTCGTCAACTTTGATCTCACCATCGTCAATATTTCTTGGCAGGTCCTGACACTTCAGATCATTCTGGGCTTGCTGATGCCGCTTGGCGTGGCGATCTATCCCATTCTCTCCGGAACCCGCATGTCGGTCTACGATGCGATCTATCAATATGGAATTGGATCCGAGGGCAGCGGTTGGTTGGACCGGGCGTTGATGAAAGTTCGCAATCTCGCTCCTCCGATTGTGCTCTCTCTGAGGAATACATTCCGCAACAAAGCGCGGCTGGTATTCACGCTTCTTACCCTTACGCTAGCAGGCGCAATGTTTATCGCCGTATTCAGCACACGCGCTTCGTTGACGGTTCAGATTGAGAATATAGCTCGTTATGTCGCCTTCGACGCCGCGCTTGGTTTGCCATATGGATCCAAAAAACAAACCGTTGAACGTGAGGCGTTGAGAATACCTGAGATTTCGGCAGCGGAGGGGTGGGCGCAGTCGATTGGCGTCATCGTCAGGGAAGATGGAAGCGAGAGTGGGGAGCTCGAGATCGTTGGCCTCCCCTATGATGCGGTCACAATTGACCCGCTGATGCTCGAGGGCCGCTGGTTAGGAGCCAGTGACACGCGCGGGATCGTTGTGAATGATGACCTGCTAGACGAGGAATCCGGGGTCGGAATCGGGAGCGAGATTACACTGAAAATCGGGAACCGGGAGCGAACCTACCAGGTTGTCGGTGTGACATCGAAACATCTTTCAGGTTCTCGTATTTATATGGAATATGGTTCATTTGGTCAGTTGACGAACAGACCGAACCAGGTTGATACGATCCGCGTCCGTGGAAATCTTGAAGCGATTGGCAGCATTGCTGAGCAGGATGCGATTGCATTCCAGTTGGAGACTCGTTTTGAAAATGCGAGCCTGAGTACGAGTTCGAGCAACACCCGCCATGCGATTTTTGGCGATTTCACCGACGTGTTCGACCTTATCCTGGTTGTATTGATGATAATGGCCGGACTTCTGGCTCTGGTGGGGGGATTGGGTCTAACGGGGACTCTAGGAATCAACGTTCTTGAACGTACACGCGAGATCGGAGTTCTGCGCGCAGTTGGCGCCTCAAACGTTTCTGTGCGACAAGTCATCGTTATTGAAGGTGTTGTGGTGGGTCTGATCAGCTGGGTGTTGGGCGCGCTGCTCTCAGGACCGTCCGGCAGAGCCCTTGCGGGTGCGGTTGTGAATGCCGTAATGCAAGCCGATCTCATCTATACATATTCCTTCACGGGACTGCTTCTCTGGTTGGTAGTTGTCGGGTTTATTGCTGTTTTCTCAAGCCTTGCGCCGGCGGGGAGCGCCGTCAGGCTCACTGTGCGCGAAGTCTTGGATTACGAATAAGTGATAGTGGTGATCATGTGAAGACATTTTGGAATAAGTCAGGTTCTAACGGTTCAGGAGCTGGGAAGTATAAAGCGAACGGCCACCTGATCGCATTCAATCAGGTTTCCAAGATCTATGAAACGTCTGCGGGATCATTCGTAGCGTTGAGAGATCTAGACCTGCGTATTGACAAGGGCGAATTCGTATCCATCGTCGGGAAATCGGGCAGCGGAAAAACGACTCTAATTAACATGTTGACCGGCATCGATCGCCCCAGCGATGGGGAAATCTATGTTTCCGGCGCCGCTGTGCATGAGCTCAACGAGGGGGAAATCGCTGTCTGGCGCGGTAAGAACGTGGGAGTTGTCTTTCAATTCTTCCAGCTTCTACCCACACTTTCCGTCCTTGAGAATGTACGCTTGCCGATGGATTTTGGCGGCGCCTTCGATCGACAAGAACGCAATGATCGCGCCATGCACCTGCTAGAATTGGTGGGTATCGAGGAACAGGCAGATGCACTTCCGGCGAAGCTCTCAGGTGGGCAGCAGCAGCGGGCAGCGATTGCACGCGCGCTTGCCAATGATCCCCCGATTATCGCAACCGACGAACCCACAGGGAATCTGGATTCCCATTCGTCAAACAAGATTATCCGCCTCTTTGAGGACCTGGTATCGCGTGGAACGACGATCCTCATGGTTACCCACGACGATGAGTTGGCAGGTCGGGCGATGAGAACCATCCGCCTTGCGGACGGGAAGGTTGTTCTGTAATTCCCCTTTGAATAGTTTAATTAAGTAGTCCATCAACTGCACTTAGAGGTTATGTCTGCCGCACTCCAGTTTCATGGAGTGCGGTATGCGTTCCAGGGGTGAATGTAGCTGGTGGGAGATAACGAACGTAGAGCGCTATGTCAGTTGTGGTTGAGCATGAGCTTTCACGTGGGTGCAGGCCGCTCGTTTTGAATGAGACGGGCGTTTTCATGCTATATTCACAGAAGGGGCTCGCCAATTACGAGCGTGTCACAGATTGATACGAGTTTTCGTTATAGATATGAATCTAGTTCACCACAAGGAGCATG
>DAOUTT010000204.1 GCA_030668545.1 Anaerolineales bacterium
AAAGTCGGGCATATTGTTGACGGCCTGCCAAGGGATGGGTTCGTTCCTTTCCCAATAGTCAAGGACGAGTTTTACATCCGGACTATCCGAGGCGATGGTTTGATGGCAGCCGACACATCGAGCCACGGAGGGGATGCCGGCGATGTCAGATCGAAGCGCATTGGGGTGGCAGAACAAGCAGCCAACTTCAGCCTCGGCGTGCACCTGGTGTTTGAATTTGAGCGGATGCTCCGGAGCCGCCGTAGCAACCTGCCGGTTTATAAGGGCAGAAACAACGACGATGAGGAGAATCGCAATGATGAGAAATGGCCACAAGATGCGGGCACGAATCGTAAGGTTGCGATCTTGATCCATGGTTATTCCACGTCCCCTTTTTCAAGGATAATGGTTAGAAGATCTTTAGCATCTACAAGAGTACGGTGTTGATGTTGAAAGATATAGATTTCGTTATCACCCATATTCATCTGGATAACTCTCGGCCCTGATTTTAGAATTGGGAGCGTCTCGGAATCGATCGGGTTGCCATCAGGATTACCTTCGATGATGACGACATTAGGTCGAAGGCTCGTAATTTCTTTCTGCGCCTGTGAGACATCCGAACTGTCACCAACGAGTTGGATTTCGGGATGGTTCAGCAGGGCACGGATTGACTCAAGAAAAAGCGGGTTAGTCCAGATGACAAACACTATGCTGATTTTCATTACAATCCTCAACGATCTACATCCTAGTGCTTTCTCTCACTATCCGTAATCAGACCCACCGCCAAATGGAAAAATAAAACGCCAAATTAGCTGGCGTTTTATTCGAGGCGAGAAGTGGATTATATTTTGTCGGGTGGAAGGGTGCTCTAGGGGAGCAGGCCGTGGTCGCGAGCGTAGCGAACCAGTTCGTGCCGGGTGTTAAGATTGAGCTTAGCCATCAAGTTGGTGCTATGGGAATGCACAGTGCTCGGGCTGATCACGAGTTTCTCTGCAATCTCTTTGCCTGAGTAACCCCCTGCAATTAACCGGAGAATTTCACGTTCGCGCGGGGTGAGCGATGGCTCAGAAGAGGGGGTAACTTCCAGGCCGGAAAGATATTCCTGAACCAGGCGGCGCGCCATCGATGGATAGAGGAACACATCCCCTTGGGCGACAGCCCGAATGGCGTGGATGAGCTCACCAGTTTCGGCACCCTTGAGTACATAACCTGAAGCTCCAGCCTCAAGCATCTGGAAGAAATATTCCTCTGACCGATGCATTGTGAGCACCAGGATATGAATGGATGGATTTTCCTTCTTAATTACCCGGGTGGCTTCGAGACCGTTCATCTCGGGCATACCAATATCCATGAGCACCACATTTGGCTGCAATTGCGCGCACAGCCTCGTGGCCTCCCCACCAGTTGTCGCTTCGCCAACGACCTCAAAATCGGATTCGCCCTCCAGAAGAAGCTTTAACCCCGATCGCATGACCGTGTGATCGTCGGCGACGAGAATTTTAATCGCGTCAGGCATTTCGCCCCTCGACAAAGGGAATCTGAATATGAAGTCTTGTGCCATGCGGATCAACCGAGCTGATCACGAGACTCCCTCCGCACAGCTCGGCTCGTTCACGCATACCAAGTAATCCAAATCCGGTCCCATCATGTTCATTAGCAGGACGTGAGGCTGGATCCAATCCTATCCCATTATCTTGGATGAACCCATCAACCATATCATCGACCAGGTTTAAATGCATCTCTACATAGGTGGCGTCGGAATGGCGCACGATGTTATTGAGCGCCTCCTGAAAGATCCGAAACATGGCGGTCTCTTTTTCCTGCTCAAGACCATTCTCTAAACCTTCGATGGTCACATCATAATCGATACCAGCTGGTTCGAGCGTCCGCTTGGCGAGGTTCTTCAAAGCGGGTCCTAAACCGAGGTCGTCCAAGATAGAGGGACGTAGCCCCATAATCACATCGTACATGCGATCCGTCGACTCGGCGATTAAACTCTGTGTGTGGGAGATGCTTAACTTTGCTTTATCCGCGTCCTCCGTGAGGGCTCGTTGTGCAAGCTCGAGCTGTATCGTTATGCTGCCCAGTCGCTGACCCAGGTCGTCATGAAGTTCCCGCGCTAAGCGTATTCGCTCCTGCTCCTGGCTGTTGATCAATCGCCGGAGAAGATGCTCGCGTTCGCTCATTCGTTGTTGCAACTTTTGTGTCAGGAGCTCATTCTCATTGTCTCGTTCTCGAATTCGCCGGACCATGCGGTTGTACACGGCGCTCAGACGTCCGATTTCGTCACGGGGAGTTTCGGAAAGGGCTTCAAGAGATTTACCTTTTCCAAACCTCGCTATTGCCTCCGACATTTTATGAAGGCGGTTGAACACAGTTTGATTGATTGCGAGATTAACCAGCAAGACCATAACGACACCCGTACCAGCCCACCAGAGCACAGCATCGCGCAAGTCCTTGGCGAGCGCGTCCTGAATTGGAGCGATGGATAAATCGGTCAGGAGTAAGCCTAGCAGGCGTTGATCTGGGTCGTGGCATTCGGTGCATTCGGGTTGGTTCTCGATGGGCTGCATGCTTCGGAAGGAATTTTGTCCCTGGGGAAGGTCAATGATGACTCCTGTCGGTCGATCCTGAGGAAGCAGGCTATGGCAAGGCAGGCAAGAGGGGTCCTGGTTATCGAAAACAATCCCTGTGGTTTCATTCCCCGGCGAGAAGATGACCCGACCATTCGTGTCGAGCAATAATAGCGCTTGAATCGATTCCTCTTCACTGAGGGTGTCGAAAATCGATTGGATCGCTTCGAAATCAGAGCGCAGCATTTCGCGTTGGAGCACCTGCTCGATGACCTGGCCAGTCTGTGAGGCGAGCAGGGACATACTTTCCATATCTCGCTGACGATGGCGGTTGTAATCGACGATTGTAGAAGCGACCAAAACCAAAGCGATCGGTATAAAGATTGCCATGATCACGGTGAACCGCAGACTTGGGGACCAAGGAAAGAAGCTTCGCAAAGTGCCATGGTCCGGCGACTGGTTTGTGGCTACCGAATCTTCTTGATAATCACCTTGGTTTTGTGAAATCACTTATGTCTTCCTCGAACATTCAACAGGTATTCTCTAATTTATAACTGCATCGGCATCTTTAGTGCCTCAACTCAGCTGGAGATGGGCGAGTCCACGCGGTAAATAATCCCCTGGCGAAACTCGTGCCGCAATGCCGAGCGTCACGAGATATATAATACCGCTTTTGTCCACAAAACCCCGCTAGCTTTATGATCCGTTACCTCTCATCTTACTCTCGTCCGGGGTTCATAAACCTTTAATGTGCTTGTGAGACGATTCGCAATTGGAATCTTGATGACTCTGGTCTGGGATCGCCGATGTATTTGTCCAGGTACGATGATCCTGTAAGTCAAGATAACGGTGTTACAATTCGCCGCTCTCTCGTGGCAACGAGAATAGCGACTGGATAACTGGAGGAAAATGGATGACCGAAATGACAAAGGCAAACCCTGGTCGGTGGAAATTTCTATTTGGAGGTTTATTGATCGTCGCCGCGATTGTGTATCTTATTGCCTCCTCGACCCAGGCAGCTGCGCAATATTATTTAACGATTGATGAATTATTCGCCAAGGGCGATGCTGTAGGAGATCGGGATATTAAGATCTCTGGCGTAGTAGATGGCGACACGATTCAGTACGATGTCAAGAATCTTACGCTTCGTTTCACCATAGCCAACGTGCCCGCGGATCTGGACGAGATTGAGGAAGCAGGTGGACTGGCCGAGGCGCTGCACATTGCGTTGGAAGATCAGCAAGCCACACGGCTAGAGGTGGAATACATCGGGGTCATGCCGGATCTACTCCGTGATGAAGCCCAGGCGATAGTGACGGGCAGAATGGGTGAGGACGGCATCTTCCATGCCGATGAGTTACTTCTCAAGTGCCCCACCCGCTATGAAGGTGATGTTCCCTTGCAAGCCGAAGACGGATAAATATATTTCCTGCGGCGCTAGTTTCCTCATGGTGAGCGTCGCGTTACGTACATATAAAATGGTGTCTTAAGAGGAGAGACAAAACGTGGTTGCGAACATTGGTTATTATGCGCTGGTACTTACTTTCTTGGCTTCGCTATATGGCGCCGGTGCGGCTGCATACGGCGCGTTAAAGCGAAAGCCAGAATTCGTAGAGAGCGGCCGCTACGCAATGCTGTTGACATGGCCATTATTAACTGTCGCCTCAGTGGCGATCATATGGCTGCTCACTACGGGACACTACGAGATTGGGTTCGTAGCCTCAGTGACGAGCAATTCCATGCCCACTTACTTGAAAGTTACCGCTCTATGGGGTGGACAGGAGGGTTCGCTGGTCTTCTGGGCGTGGCTGATGGCGGCATTTACTAGCGCTGCCAGTCTGCGCAAGTGGGATCGTGATCGCGAGCTTCTGCCGTGGTTCATCATGGTCACGATGATCACCCTGGCTTTCTTCCTCAGCCTGGTGGTCTTCTTTGAGAATCCTTTTGCTCGACTGTGGCTTTCTGCGGATGGACAGCAAGTGACGGCGATGCTGCAGCCTACGGGCGCTGTCCCGCTCAATCCACCTGATGGTCGGGGCTTGAATCCTCTTCTGCGCCATCCGGGTATGATCATCCACCCCCCAGCGCTTTATCTGGGCTTTGTCGCCTACGTGATCCCCTACGCCTTCGCGATGGCCGCTTTGATCACTCGCCGCAGCGACGACCGCTGGATACGCATCACTCGCCG
>DAOUTT010000235.1 GCA_030668545.1 Anaerolineales bacterium
GCCCGTCGATGTTTCAGCGTGCACGATCGCCACGATTTTCGCGCTCTTCTGGGTGAGTGCCTCTCGCACTTCGTCTGCTGTGAAAACCTCACCCCAGGGCCGATCGATCGTACGGATCTCAGCGCCGTAGCGCTGAGCCATGTCCACGAGACGCAGCCCGAAATAACCGTTAATGCAGATGAGGATCTCGTCACCGGGCTCAATCAGATTAGCAAGCGAGGCCTCCATCGATGCACTTCCCGTCCCGGAGATGGGGATGGCTAACCGATTCTGCGTCTCAAAAACCATGCGCAGCAGATCCTGGGTGCGCTCCATAATCTCCAGGAAATAGGGATCGAGATGACCGACAAGCGGACTGGCCATCGCTCGCAGGACCCGGGGGTGGACCATGCTCGGTCCGGGTCCGAGCAAAATGCGCGGTGGATTTTGAAGCTCGGGGAAAGAATCTGGATAATTCATGTCGTCTGATCCCATCGAATGACTCCCTTTCGTAGAACCGAGATTTGAGATTGAAAACGTATTCTAACGTATTTCGGTTAAGCAAAAGAAATAATGTCTCAAGATGCAAAGCCGCCTCGAGCAGACCCTCGAGGCGGCGAATACAACATCCCTAGGACATCACCTAAGACTGCTATACGTTTCTAGTATTTGAACCAACATGGGTTTGCCTTTCATGAGATAGTCCTGGTAGGTCGCATCTGCAACCGGACGTGATCCGAATTCAATCCGGGTACCGTCAGGCAAGAGAAGATAGAGTGTCTCGTTATGCTGATCCAGCGTCTCACCACCGGCCTGAACATCCATGCCCGTGGCCGTCAGAGTCTGACCATCCACAACGACCTGCTGCTTAATGTCCGTGATCGTGGCAACCCCGACACCCGTTCGCCCGCAAGTTGCATAACGAAAACCTTCATTCTCAGGCACCGATATGGTGAGATAACCCAGTGCGTACGTGATTTGGATACATAGATTATTTCCATACGTTTCTTCCAGGTAATCGAAATAGGTTTCGAGCGTTACACCATCGGGCAGACCACCGACAGGCATGCCGTTCTCATCAGTTTGATAGCCATGGATCCCCATCTCCTCAAGCGAGGCTTCTGGGGGATAGCTGATTCGGTATCCATAACGATCATTTATATAGGTCAGCCATCCATTCTCAGGGCTGTCCCAATCAGGTGCGGGTGGAATCTCAGCTGTGCTGTCCACCACGATCTCAAATCGCTCAACCTGGATTTGCGTGCCGTTCCAATCCGGAATACCCACGATCATCTGTCCCCACACACGTATCACCGTGCCTGTATCGCGAATATCCTCTAATTGGCCTGATAACCCCTCCTCGGCAGCCCATACTCCGAACTGCACCGGGAATTCCCCTACGAGTGCGAAGTAGTCATCACCGCCGGACCGCGGACCGGGAGGTCCATTATAAATCACACCCTCCCATCCTTCGATTGGTTCGGGATCCGTAACGACTTGTCCATATCTCAACCTATCAGCCACCAGCATACATCCGTCGAAGTCATCCATATTGCAATTGACAACACCCCAGACATGGACATATTCCTCCGCCCCTTCTGCATCTCGCAGCTGAGCGATCTCCGCTTCGATGGATTCGTTTGCGCCGACGAGCCCTAGTTCACCAACTCCGGGAGGGTATAAAACGAGTAACCCATCCACACCAGATCCCTCTGCTGCGCTCGAGATATGACCGTACCAGGCGTTAGCGTTGACCTCAGAGATTTCAGCGCCCCTCTCCGTTACCTGACCCTGAGCGTCCACCTGCCCCTGCCAATTGAAGCCAGTGCTCGGATTTGAAAGCTCGATGGTGTAGATCGCCGCCTCAGGTGCGACAATCGGATAGGTGATATCCAACACCCAGCCATCGCCTGAAAATCGGTATGATGTTGAGCCGACAAAGCCTTCTGGGGTTGTGACCTCCGCTGACCAGACGATCTCAGTCGTTGGCGCATCATCGCCATACTGAACGCGGACAAAACCCAGCGCTTCTTCCCGTGCAGTGATTAAGGCTTCAAGGGCTGTAAGATCTTCTTCTTGAATCCCATCGCCTCGACCGCATGCGCCAATGACCAAAAACAGCATGACGAAAAGACCGAGCAACTTAATAGAATTCTTGTTTAGCATCCCTCTCTCATTTCCATCCGCTCAATAAAGAACCTCTTTTAGAGTCGAATGGATTGATAGCAAATTGTATGATGACTGATCAGAATTGGACAAATAGCTGTGTAGTATTTTGTTCCGAATAGTAAAAACCGTCACGTATTCTTTGGTACAATGATAAGAACAGTGAACCAACCCTATTGAAAAATCATGCCAATATGAAATGAAGGAGGAGTTGAAAATGCCTGAAGCACGTGTGGGAAAGGAAGCGCCAGATTTCAAGAGCGCGGCATATATCCGTGGCAAAGGATTCAAAGAAGTCAAGCTCTCTGACTATCGGGGGAAATGGCTTGTCCTCTGCTTCTACCCGGGTGATTTCACCTTTGTTTGACCGACCGAGCTGGCGGCAGTTGCCGTCATGTATCCTGAACTCAAGAAGCTCGGCGTTGATGTCCTTTCGGTAAGCACAGATAGCAAATTCAGCCATAAAATTTGGGACGAAACCGAGCTCGAGAAGATGGTTGAAGGGGGCATCCCCTTCCCGATGCTTTCCGATCAAGGCGGTCAAATTGGCACGTTGTATGGTGTGTATGATGAGGACTCAGGCACAGAGCTGCGAGGCCGTTTCATCATGGACCCTGACGGCGTGATCCAGGCGATGGAAGTACTCACGCCTCCTGTCGGCCGCAACACGGAGGAGCTTCTACGTCAGGTGCAAGCATTCCAGCTTGTCCGTGAATCTGGCGGGAAAGAAGCAACCCCATCGGGTTGGACACCAGGTGAACCGACCCTAAAGCCAAGTCCAAGCATGGTCGGGAAAGTCTGGGAAGTCTGGAAACCCTGATTTCCATTGCGTTCAGAAAATAACCATAAAGTTAACCGGTCCGACTTGTAAAGTTCGGGCCGGTTGCATTTCCAAGCGAACATCCTGGAATTGCCAAGAAAATAAAGCGGTCGGGTTTCACAAAAAACCGAAAAGCTTGGATTATCTTCACCTGGCAAGTGTGTTGCAGAAACCACTCAATATCCTACACCTTCTCTTCACACTATCTTCATTGAAAAATCACTACAGATGAAGCGTTTATTGGTATAGTCTGCCTTATCTTTCAGCGAATTCTCTACGTCAGGATTATCATGAGCGAACCATCAACCAGACCGCCCTTACCCCAGCGGGTCAAACGCAGCATCATTCGGGAGCCTTTTACTGGCGATAGGCGAAGTCGGCTCCGCCTGGTGATGAACAACCTAATCCTACATCTGCATCCAGCCCAGATTCCAAAAGCTACGCTTCGCTTCACGTACACCTGGGGCCTGGGAGGGTTGTCTGCGTTATTGTTCCTACTTCTGTCCGTGACCGGAGCGATGCTCGAATTCGCGTACACACCCTCACCGGAACAGGCGTATACCAGCATTCTCGCTCTGCAAACGAATGTCTGGTTTGGACAGCTCATCCGCAATCTGCACCATTGGTCGGGCAACCTGATGATTGTGGTTGTCGCTCTGCATCTGCTTCGAGTCTTCTTCACCGGGGCGTTCCGTCCGCCTCGTGAGTTCAACTGGATCGTTGGCATCGCCTTGTTGTTATTAACGGTCGTGGCAAACTTTACGGGTTATCTCTTGCCCTGGGATCAACTCGCATACTGGGGGATTACCGTAGGCACGTCCATCTTGAGTTACATCCCCTTGATTGGAGACTGGGTAGCGCAATTACTCCTCGGGGGTCCTGAGGTTGGCCCAAATACACTTTTAAATTTTTACGCTTTGCATATCTCGGCGATCCCCTTCGCTATCGCTGCTTTGATGGGCCTGCACTTCTGGCGAGTTCGCAAAGATGGTGGCTTGACCATCCCCAGGCGCCTTAGGGAATCCGAACCCGATACCTCGAAAACGACGACCATTCCTGATCTTGTGCGCCCAGAATTAACCTGGGCTGCTGTGTCCATCGCCGCTATCACGTTATGGGCGATGTTGGTCAACGCACCGCTCGAACCGCTTGCGAATCCGGACGTAAGCCCCAATCCCGCGAAAGCACCCTGGTATTTCCTGGGTATCCAGGAATTACTGCTTCATTTTCATCCTTTCATCGGCGGAC
>DAOUTT010000225.1 GCA_030668545.1 Anaerolineales bacterium
ATCATCAAGGGAAAACGTATTCGGGGCTGTCTGAAAAGAAGGTGCAGACAGCCCCTTTTACTTGCAGAGAGTTGGAATCTTTGAAAACGTGGTTCTCCTCCAAATTGTGTGGGTGACCTGGCGGATTTACGGTACCCAGAACAATAGTGAATCGGGGAGCCGACCCGTATGTCGACCCGACGCCCTCAGTAACCTGTTATCCCCAACCTCCCGCAGGTTCGAAACCTGCGGGAGGTATAACGCGCGTACCTCCTAGCGCAGATTGTGCCTGCGACCGGAAGCAGAGCTTCCGCACTCTATATACAACCAACAACCCCTCACCAGTGTGGGAAGAACCACGATTTACATCCCATGAGTGCTTTGCCAGGGCAGACTACTGCACAGATTTGTTTCGATGACATTTTCCCGAGTTGACACGCCCCTTCGTGCTGTGCTACATTCGACCTACGGTGAAACACAAACTGGGGGATAGGATGCAAGACAACCAAAGGTGATCAACGAAGCGGCTGACCGAGCCGCTTTATTTTGTTCCAAGAAGACGTCATTGCGCGAGAAGTTGGATTACTAAAAAATTAAGGATCTCAATATGGATGGCAAGCCGACACCGACACCGGAGACAACCCCGAGCTGGGCCGCAGGATTCCGCCGAAGGATCCCTTTCTACATCATCCTGGCGGTGCTCCTGGCTGCGCTGGCGGGGATTCTCACCTTCTTTTTCCTCAATCGCCTGCAGGCGAGCGCTCTCCCAACTGCGCGCGCCCTGGTGGCGCAGCAAGACCTGCGGCCAGGTACGGAAATCACCGCCGAGATGGTCGAAACCCGCCCTGTGCCGGAAGGACTCTTGCCGGAAGGGCATCTGACGGATGCCGCACAAGCGATAGGGCGGATGTTGATCGCGCCTGTGAAGGCAAATGAAGTGCTGCTCACATCCGATTTCTCCGGTGAGAGAGGTTCGGGGCTGTCGGCGCGCTTGCCTGACGGACGCTGGGCGATCGTGATCCCGGCGGGTTGGTTCGCTAGCCCGGTTCCACAGGTGATCACGGGCGATCATATCGATCTCCTCGCCTATCTCGCCGGACAACCAGTTGAGGAGGCGGGCGTGATCGTCTCCTCGGTGGAGATCCTGGGCTTTGACGGTGTAAGTGTTCATCCGGATCAATTGACGCTGGCCGTATCCATTGAGGAGGCGGTCGCCATTCTATATGCTCGTGTGAACGGTTTCTCCCTGTTGATCCTGCTCCAACCCGAGGGAGGTTCGTAGCGTGACGGTCATCGGGATACTCTCGGCGAAGGGCGGCGTGGGGGCGTCGCTAGTGGCGACGAATCTCGGGTGCGTCCTCGCCGGCTATGGTCAAACGCTGCTCCTCGATCTCAACCCGGGATCCGGCGCTGACGACCTTCTGTTGAATCTCTCGCCGCAGCGTTCCTGGGCGGACCTGCTGCCGGTCGTAAAGGAGGTCAGCCCAAAGCATCTGCAGCTCATCATTGCCCAGCATCCTTCGGGTTTGAACTTCATGCGGGCACCAGATGCCTGGCTCAACGATGTCGATTGGCAGGCGGCTGTCCAACTGCTCGGTTATCTCGCAGACGAGAATGAGTGGCTCTTGCTTGACATGCCCACCGGGAAGCCTTCGGTTACGCAGAACGTCTTTTCGAAAATGGATATTGCGCTGATTGTGACCACGGCAGATCCTCCTGCTTTGCGTGCCTCTGGGCATCTGATTAAATCCCTGCCGGCTGACTTGCGGGACCAGAGTGGTCTGGTGGTCAATCAAATCACGCGGCGGCATCCTGCCAGCCCGGCGGAGATCGCCCGCTCATTGGAAATTCCGCTGCTGGCGGCCCTCCAACCGGACCTGCGCGCCGTTGGATACCAGGTGAGCTTTGGAAACCCCTGCGTCAGCGATGGGCGCAGCAGTTTTGGGCGTGGGGTTGTTTTACTGGCAAAGAGATTGCGGAAAGCGGTAGCGGGGCGCAAGGAATTGGGCCACGCTCCAGCGATCAAAAACGCGTCGATAGAGAGCTAGCCGCCAAGGACCGCGTCTATGGCACAAAAGAAGGCATCAACTCAATCGATTGATCTGCTCGATCTTGAAGATCGCATCCACCGGCTGCTCTCGGATGACCTGGAAGCCGAGATGGAAACCGGTGATCTGGATGGTGTACCCGACCGGGATGCGCTGATCGTGCGAACACGCCGTGTGTTGGAAGGTGAGGAGATGATTCTCACCAAGGAACAGACCGAGAAGATCGTCCGCGGCGTCGTAGACCGCATCGTTGGATTGGGCCCACTCGAGCCGTTGTTGGAGGACCCCGCCATCACGGAGATTATGGTCAACGACGTCCATAATGTCTTCATTGAACGCGAGGGAAGGATCGAGCGTGTGGATGTGTCTTTTCGTGATGATGCTCATCTGCGGCATGTGATCGACCGCATCGTCGCGCCCATCGGCAGGCGGATTGATGAGAGCAGCCCATTGGTGGATGCCAGATTGCCGGATGGCTCGCGCGTAAACGCGATCATCCCGCCCCTGGCCATCGGCGGACCGGCATTGACCATCCGTAAGTTCGCTCGCGATCCGTTCACACTGGAGAAGCTGACCTCGCTGGGCACAATCAATGCAGAGATCGCGAAATTCCTGCGTAAGTGTGTGATCGATCGTGTTAGTGTCATCATTTCCGGTGGCACGGGTTCGGGTAAAACCTCGACGCTGAACGCACTTGGCCTGTGCATCCCGGAGGGGGAGCGCATCATCACAATCGAGGATGCTGCCGAGCTGCAGCTTAAGCACCCGGATCTGGTGTCGCTCGAATCTCGACCGCCGAATATCGAGGGGACAGGGGAGATCCCCATTCGAACGCTCGTACGCAACGCGCTGCGCATGCGGCCGGACAGGATCATCATCGGGGAGGTCCGGGGCGGAGAAGCCTTCGACATGCTTCAGGCGATGAACACCGGGCATCGCGGTTCTTTGACCACGCTGCATGCCAACTCTCCTGCCGACGCCATGATCCGGTTGGAGTCGATGGTCTTGATGGCTGGCTTCGACATGCCGGTGACGGCCATACGCAGGATGATCGCCGGAGCGGTTGAAATTGTCCTTCAGCAGGATCGTCTGGCTGATGGTCGCAGGGTGATCACAGCTATCACCGAGCTCTCGGCGAAAGAGGGTGAAGCGCTCAAGCTTGTCCCGCTCTTTCGCTATGATTTGAAGAAAGGAGCGCATAAGGAGCGCAAGACACCGAAACGGTAAGCATCAGCATCACGAGACTTCAAGGGGAGAGTCCACCACGTTTGAGACTATTCGAAGCCGCATCTTAAACCGCACTACACTGATTGGCGCTGCGCTCATCGCGCTCTTCGTGTTGATCGTCTGGCTGTTCCGTCTGCAATTGCAGTCAGCTTCATGGGCGCATCCAGCCTTTTTTCCGGCGATCGCCCTCGCTTCTGCGACTCTGGTGGTTGTCTTATCGCTGATCCTGTGGGTGGAAGCGGGCACGATGCGCCGGGTCTGGAAGGCGCGTACTGCTGATGTTTCTCAACTGCCTGCCCTAGAACCGGAGCCAATTATCCTATGGCTGCTGCGCAGGATCCCGGACCCTCTGGAGTGGCTAGCGAAGCCTATATGGAGGACAACATGGGGGTTGGCGCTGTTCGAGGAATGGCAGGACGCCGAACTGGGCGGTAAACCCTCGCGCTACTTGATGCTCCTCGCCGTCGCGGCTATAGCGGGTGGCTTCATTGGCTACCGCATCGGGGGTGTGTTGCTTGGGTTCGCGCTAGCTTTCATCCTGCCAATTCTGCCGAGGACATTGATTCGCAATCGGGCGCAGACTAATCGTCGCCGGTTCGGAGAGCAGCTCCCGCAGGCGCTCGACTCGTTCGCCTCCGGTCTTTCGGCCGGTCTGTCCTTCGAACAGGCGATTCGCTTCGCGCAGGAAGATCTGCCTTCGCCGATAAGAGAGGCTTTTGCGAAACTATCAAGACGAATTTCCCTGGGACACCCGATTGATGAAGCCCTGCGCAAGCTTCTTTCAGAGCATCCCGATGAATCCCTGGCGCTGGCATTAGATGGCTTGATCCTGCAGCGGCAGTTCGGCGGAGATATGGTCCGCATGCTGGAAGAGTCCGCCGATTTGCTGCGCGGTCGCGTCGAGCTTGAACGCGAAGTGCGAGCGGTCACCACACAGGGAAGACTCACGGGCACTGTTATCGCCGCGTTGGTTCCCGTATCTGCGGGCATTCTTCTAGCTTTTAACCCCCGCTATATCGATGTGCTCTTCGATACGCTTATTGGGCAGTCGCTCGTCGTGGTCGCGTTCGTCTTGCAGCTTGTTGGCTGGGCGATCATCTCACGCATGGTACGGATCCGGTATTGAACATGGAAAG
>DAOUTT010000275.1 GCA_030668545.1 Anaerolineales bacterium
AGCGATTGCACCCGGAAAAGCCACCGCCAACCAATTTGGAGGGTACCAAAGACCAGAAAGCGGGTCCGCCGCGAAAGGAATGCCGGACAGGATATTTGGATTCCAGAGGGGGATCTGCCCCCACTCAACGATCGATTGTTGGATCCAGACGGCATTCGGCCAGTGAGAAATCAGCAGATCGCTGAAACCCGCGCCCGGCCAGAATGGCACATGCTGAGGCCGCAATGTGAGCGGTAGGATCCACAACGCGCCGGCAATTGCCATCACGAGAAAGGCTAACAACCACTCACGCGATCTAGTGCTCATTGGGAATTTACCCTGTAGAGTCGAACCTTGCCAAACTCACCGATCCGTTCGAGTTCCGTAAGCCATGCCGGATTCCCGATTTCCTGCTCGCGTGGGCCGTAAAAGACGTACTCAATCCCACTCTCAATCAGCATTTGCATGCCTGAAGTTGCAGACCCCCCCATTTTGAAAAGTTCTTCCACTTTCTGTTTTTGGGCTTCCGCATCCGGCGTCTCAAAGGGGTGACCATAGAGAACACTCATAGGGGCGAACGCCGGTATGCGATTTCCCGTTGTCGGAGCCGCTAGAATAAGCGACCCCTGTGGCAGATTATCCACCGCCCATTTGTACGCGGTTAGCTCATCCTCGTAATGAATTACAGCGGGCCTGCCCTGTGTCACACCGAGCAACCCCGTGGACACGACGAGCAGGTTGGAGGGCATGACGAGCAGAATGAGGATCACGGTTAAAAGACGAGACCGGGAAAGCTTCGCAGTTAGGGAGTACCATCCGAGCCCCGCTAACGCGGCCATTGGGAAGAAAAGACCGAGCGATAAGCGCCTCTGAAACGGGGCTGGTATGTAAAGCAGGATGACACCGCTCACAAGCCAGGCTAACAGCAAGCGCCCCTCTTTCGTCTGTGCGGGTTTCGTGCGCCAGATTCCAACAACCGCCAGGATCAAGACAAAACCATATCCTAAGATGTAATTCATAGGCGGCGGGGAGAGCGTTTGGTTCTGGAGATTCCAGGCTGAAATCACCGGATGTACCCGGCTTACCCAGAAATCATAGAGGAGCCATGGAGCTGCTCCGGCAACCAACCCCAGGATCGGGGCGAGGTTAGGAAACCACCATTGCTTTAATGCACTCGCACCGTTCTTCCGAAAATGGAGTGTCGCTTCCCAGATGTACCAGGTGAAACCTGCCGCAAAAAGACTCAGCGCCGAGAAAGGCAGCACCGCCCCGATGATCGTACCGCATAGAAGGGCAAGTGCCAAACGTAGTCCGGGCCGGTCTTGCAGCAGGAGAATGACCAGAATCCCTCCCAGGAGTGCGGCCGCGGCAAGTGGGAAATGGGCATTTCCGTAGGCGATGAGAAATGGAATCGATTCGGGGATCATGAGGTCGCTGGAATGCAGATTAAACAGCGGAGCTGTCAGCCAACCCAGACCTGACCCAAAGAGGGTGATTAGGAGCGCGCTGCGCCTCGCACTTCTCTCCGGGAGCGTTACTTGAAATAGCACATAAACGAGCAGGAACATCAGGGCAGCACCGAGAATCCTGGCAGCGTGAAAGACAAGGATCGTTGGGATTCCGGTCCAGCGCGAGAGATGGCCAAGGAACAGATGATAGACGAAAAGGAATGTTCCCGGTCCCGGCTCCGCAGCGTAAGGCAGGGAGAACAACCAGGAACCGTCTGCTCCCTGCTTCATTTTAGCGAGATAGGAGAAGCCGTCGAGCGGGTTCAGTAGGAACCCCGTAAAGACCGTCCCCGGAGGAGCGGTTGAATTGGCGATAATCATTGGAATCAGGCTGAGCGTCAGCGCAGCTATGACCCAGCCAGCGGCGCCTTTCCATGATTTGGGCATCTTCATTGCCAAACATTGTACGTCGAGCCAGTGCAGTATGCCATCCGTACCTTGCGGTGACAACCGTGAACCATCTATAATCGCCTTATGAGCCGGGTCTCAAGTTTATTCCGATTACAAGAGTTGGATCTACAAATAAGCCGCAGCCACGAACGCATCGCCGAGATCGACGTGCTGCTGGCGGATGATGAAGAGGTCACAACGGCGCGTAAAGATTTCGAAATCAAGGAAGAACAATTGGCCGAAGCAAAATCGGCGAACTCAAAGGCCGATCACGAGGTCGAATCGCAGCGCGCAAAGATCGAGAATACACAGAAAGCGCTGTACGGCGGCAGCGTTACCAACCCAAAAGAGCTCGAAGATTTGCAGTTGGAATCCGAATCGCTTAAACGCTACCTGGATACACTGGAGGACCGACTGCTTGAGAAAATGGTCGACCTCGAAGAAGCCGAGCTCAAGCATGCTCAAGCCAGTCAAAAGCTGACTGAACTTGTCGCCAGAAAAAGCGGCGAGAACGAACTTATGACGGCTGATCGCCTTGATCTGCTCTCTACGATCGAACGCACCGAAACAGAAAGGGAAGCGGCGCTCAGCAACATCAGCGCAGATGACCTGAAAACCTACGAAAAATTCCGACGCCGTTTTGACGGGGTTGCACTGGCTCTCCTCGCTAGCGGCAATTGCGGCGTTTGTGGCGTAGACCTTGCAAGGTCAAAAGAACAGGAGATCCGCGGGGGTAACACGCTGGTATATTGTGATCAATGCGGTCGTATACTCTATGCAGGATGACACTCGATGATAAATATCATTCAAAATTTATACATTAGATTGTTTGGCAATTTCTTCGACTATGGCGAATTCATCTTCGGCATCCTGCTCGGGCTATTCGGAGCGTTCATTTACTTAAGATTAGGGCCAATCCGCAATGAAATCTCTGGTTGGTTCGAGGGGCGTTCTCAAGAGAAGGGAAGTCGTCGGAAAAGGGTTTCCGCTGATCGATATCGATCAGACCTCATCGCTAGAGCCCAATCGATGCACGTTGCCCGAGCGATCTTCTCCCTCGAGGAAATCCTCGTTCCTCCACGATTACTCGCCCCTCCTCTCACCCAGGATCCAGAGAAAGACGGGGCTGTTCCTGAAAATACGCTTTCGATCTTGCCAACATTACCCGATTGGAATTATCTGTCTGGCATCTATCAAGCACCGACCATCAGTTTTGGAACCGCTCTATCATCAAAAACAAACATCCTCCTTACGGGATGGCCAGGAGCCGGAAAAACGACTGCGCTCGCTTATCTCGCCATCCATTCCGCTCTTGGAGATCCGGAAGTTGGACCCGCCGCAGAGTTAACACCGGTCTTCCTGCACGCGGCAGCTCTCGTTCTCGACCGATCTTCTGAAAAAGATCCTCTCAAGCCGATCGTGACCGCCGCCCAGGATTCTGTATCCAGCGCTGCCGCCTCCCGACTCCCGAGCCAACTCCAGGGTGATTTTAAACGCGGTCGGGCTCTTCTGCTTCTCGATGGGCTGGATGAATTTACTGCCTCCGAAATCCCTTCTGTCTCAACCTGGCTTAAACGCTTGATGGAAAAATATCCCGGGAATCTGATTGTTGCCGCGGGGCCAGTTATGTATTACGACGGTCTCGCACAGGCTGGCCTAGTTCCCGTTCAACTTGCACCATGGACAGCGCACGATCAAAATGTTTTCATGAGTAAATGGGCTGAAGCCTGGCAGACTCATATCGCCCCATTGCTGCCCAAGCGACGGCTTGCGGATATCGACCCTGCCTTGATCTCGGGCTGGCTCACGAACACTTTCCGGGG